>NZ_JBEPDB010000005.1:140394-162624 GCF_040300025.1 Dactylosporangium sp. NPDC000555
CTCAGCTGCAAGTCATGCCGCAGCCGGAGCGAAGCGGAGGGGTCGGCATGACCGGTCCGGAGCGAAGCGGCGCCTGGTCTGGGTCGATCTCCGCGAAGCTTCATCGAGCCAGACCGGACGGAGGGCTGATGACCGGCGCCTGGTCGGCCGCGTGGTCCGCGGCGCTGGACGCGATGGAGCTCGAGACCGACGCGGTGGAACGGCTGCTGCGCCGCCGGGAGCTACCGGAGCCCGCCCCGGGCCGCACGGTGTTCACGCCGCCGGAGGGGCTCGGCCCGCTGCCGCTGGAGCTGGGCGAGCGCGCCCGCCGGCTGGTGCAACGGCAGCTGGACCTCTCCCGCGAGCTGTCGATCGCCATCGCCCACAACCGCCAGCAGGCGCGTCTCGTGTCGCGCCTGCAGCGAGAGGGCGGCACCGGCCAGCCACCGCCGGTCTTCCTCGACAACCGCACCTGAGAAAAACCTTCAAAGGCTCCCGAACCCGCCGATACGGGCGGCATGAGCCACATCCCGGTGTCCGTGATCATCGCCGCCGGGGGAAGCCCCGACGACTTCCACGCCTGCCTCGAATCGCTGCGGCCCGCGCTGGGCCTGCGCGACGAGGTCGTGTGCGTCATGCCCGCCGGGCGGCCCGAACTGCACGCCGAGCTGCGCGGCCGGGCGTGGCTGCGGGTCGTCGAGGGCGTGTCCGAGACGCCGTGGGCCGACGGCCTGGCCGCCACGCGGCACCCGATCGTGGTCCTCCTCGACGGCGACGTCGTGGCGTCCGCGCACTGGCTCGACCCGGTGCTCGACGCGTTCGGCGACCCGGCCGTGGTCGCCGCCGGGCCGCGGTGCAACCACAGCTACGGCCCCCAGCAGGCCGACCTGCCGGACTCGGCGATCGCGAGCGCCGCGGCCTTCAAGACCTTCGCCCGGCAGTGGCGCCAGGACCACCGCGACGAGTTCACCGACGTGGACCGGCTCGGGCCGGTGTGCGTGGCGATCCGGCGCGACGCGCTCGCGATCGCGGGCGGGCCGAGCCTCGACCTGCCGTACGAGGAGCTCGCCGCGCAGGGCCGCGTGGTCGTGGCCGAGGCGGCGCTGGTGGCGCACGTCGGCTCGCCCGCGTGCGGGCTGCGCCGGCCGGACCTGGGCGCGGACGCGCCGCTGCTCACCGCGAGCCTCATCGTCAAGGACGAGGAGGACGTGCTGCCCCGCTCCCTCGCCGCGCTGCGCGACCTGGCCGACGAGATCGTCGTCTACGACACCGGCTCGACCGACCGCAGCGTGGAGATCGCCCGCGAGCACGGCGCCCGGGTCGTGCGGGGCTACTGGAACGACCACTTCGGCGACGCCCGCAGCCGCGGCCTCGCGCACTGCCGCGGCCGCTGGGTGCTGTGGGTCGACGCCGACGAGGTCTTCACCGGCGACCCGCGAAAGGTCCGCGACGCCATCCGGTACGGCGAAGAGGACACCTGGTTCGCCACGATCGACAACCGGGAGGGGCACGAGGGCGGCTCGGGCTCGAGCACGATCTACTTCCCGAGGCTGTTCCGCCGGGTCCGCGGCCGCGTCTACGGCCGCCTGCACGAGCAGGTCGTCGACCGGATCACCGGCCGGCCGCTCATCGGCACGCTGCTGCCCGACCTGGTTCTCGACCACTCGGGGTACACCCGGCTGCGCGGCACGCTGAAGAACAAGGCCGACCGCAACCTGCGCCTGGCCACGCTCGAGGCGGCGGACGTCAGCGGCCTGACCGCGGTGGCCAACCTGGCCCGCTCCCAGCTGGGCTCGGGCCGCATCGAGGAGTGCATCGCCACGAGCCGGCGCGGGCTCGCCGAGGCCAGGGAGCGCACCCACAAGGTGCTCTTCCTCAAGGTCCTTTCCGATGCGTACCTCAGGGTGAACCGCCTCGCCGAGGCCGGCGACGCGATCGAGGAGCTGCGCGCCATCGCCACCACCCCGTTCACGGTGAGCGAGCACGAGGTCAAGCTGCGCTTCGCCGAGGGCGACTACGAGCGCGTCGTGGAGCTCATCGCGGAGCTGCCCGAGTCGGGCGCGAACGACCTGCTGTACGGCATCGGCCGGGGTCGCTTCGCGGGCCTGCGCGTCGACGCGCTCAGCCGCCTGGACCGCCACCGCGAGGCCGCGCACGAGCTGCGCGAGGCGCTGCGCGAGGGCCACGTGCCGGTGCCGGTGACCCGCATGGCGCAGGTGCTGGGCGCCGCGGACGGCAGCCTGGCCGAGGTCGCCGAGCTGCTGCCCCGCGAGAGCCTGCGCGGCCTGCTGTTCCACGTCGCCGAGGCGCCCCCGGAGGCCGCCGACGAGCTGCTCGAGGCGCTGTGGCGGCGCTACCCCGGCGAGCCCACCGTGCTGACCCTGGCCGCCCGCGTCGGCCGCCTGGTCCCGCTGATCCGCGCGATGGAGTGGTCGGCCCGCCTGCGCCAGCACGGCTTCCCGGAGCGCTGCACGCTGCTGTCGCTGTCCGAGGACCGCCGGCGCACCCCGCGCGAGCGCACCCTGGCCGCCGCGATCGCGCTGGAGATGTTCCACGACGAGGCCGCGCTGCCACTGCTGAACGAGGCGCTGGCGGACGTGCCCGACGAGCGGGGCGCCGCGGTCCTGGAGGAGATGCGCATCCTGGCCCCGCGGGTGTCCGCGAGCATCGAGCTGGCGGACGCCTGACCCGCCCGCGCGGGCTACCTCGACAGCACCACGTTGTCGAACCAGCCGACCTCCAGGATCAGTGACAGGTCGACCGGGTCCGCGCTGCCGTCCGGCCGCACGACCGCGAGCCGCCAGCCGTCGGCGACCAGGCGCGCGAGGGTGTCGGCGAAGGCGGGCCAGCGATCGCCCATGCGGTTGCGCACCACCTCGACGGCCAGCGCCGCGTCGCGCGCCTCGGCGAGCCAGCGAGCCATGCCGGCCAGCACGTCCGCCTCGGCACCTTCCACGTCGATCTTCACCAGGCGGGGGCGGTGCCGCAGGAGGGCGTCGTCGAGCGGGACCGCCTCCACGCGGACTTCCCGGTGGGTGTCGACCCTGAAGTGGCCGTCGTACCAGTCGTCGTGCCGCAGCAGGGATCCGTTGCCCTGGAAGCGCTCGCTCACGTGGAAGGTGAGTGTGTCCGGGTGCGACCACGCCGCCTGCTCGTGGACCTCGACCCAGTCGTTGAGGTAGTTCACCGCCACGTTGTCGCGCAGCAGGGCGGCCTGCGACGGGCTCGCCTCGAAGGCGACCACGCGGCCTCGGCGGCCCACCGCGCGGGCCATGAAGACGGTGAGCGCGCCGATGTTCGCGCCGACGTCGAAGGCGGTGTCGCCGGGGCGCAGCCAGCGGCCGAGGAAGCCGCACAGGGCCGGGTCGAAGACGCCGTTGAGCGCGAGGTCCGGGGTGAGGCTCAGGTCGGCGCCGGAGCAGTACAGCTTGTCGCCCCACACGGTGCGCACGAGCACCCGCCCGCCGCCCACGTACACCGCCGCCGGAGGCGTTCGCTCGGCGGCCGGCGCGGGGGCGTCGAGCACGGCCAGGGCCCGCAGCGAGCGCGCGTTCTCCGCCGGGTCGGCGCTCAACGCGACCCGCACCGCGGCGCGCAGCTCGGCGCCCTCGGGCTCGCCGTACACGACGACGTCCGGCAGGGCCCGCCGGCCCGCGAGCTGCCGCAGCACGCCCGCCATCGCGTCGCCGACCGCCTCGGTGACCGCTGGGACGCCCTTGACCACGAGGGCCAGCTCCGTGCCCGGCACCGCGCGGGCCGCCTCGAGCGCGCCGGACAGGACCGCCGCGGCCGGCTCGATCAGGTCCGGGTCGACCGTCACCAGGATGCGCGCGGCTGGCTCCGAACGGGAAGCATCTGATGGGGACTCACGGGTGGGCGGCGGCGCCGGGTCGTGCCAGGACTTGGCCCAATGGTGGGCGGCGTAGGCGTCGGGAAACGTCTCGCCGGCGCGGTCTGGCTCGGTCCAGTGGTAGGGGAAGAACAGTTCGGGCCCGAACAATGTGGGCACCGCGTTGCCGAACGCGTCCTGCTCGGCGATGGTCTGGGTGAGCAGCTCGGGACCGGTCTGCTCGTTCGGCGGGCGGCCGGGGTGCCACGCGACCGAGCCGGGCAGGGCGGCGATGACCGCGGCGAGGAACGGGTGGCCGGGGGTGCTGCCGAGCAGGCCGTTCGCCGCGCGGAAGCCGTCCTCGCGGGCGCAGAACAGCTCGACGCCGCCGAGCAGCGGCTCGATGTCGCGGTAGCACTCGAAGTCGGTGTCGATGTAGACGCCGCCGTGGCGGTGGAGGATCTCGTACCGCAGGATGTCCGCCTTCTGCGCCATCGACGTCGCGGCGTCGAAGTACGCCTGGTTGACCAGCGGCGGCACGTCCTCGTCGGTCCACAGGCGCATCTCCCACTCGGGGTGGTGCCGTGCCCACGTCTCGCCGAAGGCGCGCTCACGCTCGGGCAGCGGGCCGCCCAGCCAGATGCGGTGGAACACCCGCGGGATGAGGATCCGGGGCAGTACCGCGGTCATCGGAAGCTCCCCACCAGGTCGCGGGTGTGCAGCAGGCGGCGCAGCGAGTCGGCGACCGTGCCGCGCGGCAGGGGCAGCGCGTGCCTGGCCGGGTCGTGGCCCTCCACCGGGATGAACGAGGCGACGACGTCGCAGGCCCGCCACAGGTCGTCGGCGGTGTCGCAGGCGAGCACCTCGGCGTCGCCGGTAACACCACCGCCGTCGAACGCGTGGCCGGGCGGGACGCCCACGACGAGCACGGCGGAGCCGGCCGTGCTCGTCGTGGCCGCCGCGACCTGCGCGGCGACCTCGCCAAGCAGCGGCGAGAGCGAGCTGACGCCGACGCGCAGCGGGCGCCCCTCCGCGCGGACCAGGGCCCGGCGCTCGCCGAGCAGCCAGCCGAGGCTCGTCTCGATGGAGCTGACGATCGTGAGGTCGGCGTGGATGCGGTCCAGCAGCGTGCCCTTGCCGTGCGGGTCGGGCAGCCGGCGCAGATCCTCCAATGTGGACGGCCACCCCGCGGTCAGCAGGCGCAGGCGGGCGTCGGCGCGCCGGGCGAGCTTGCGCGCGGTCGCCTCGTAGGTGGTGCCGCGGAACCACGGGTGCGCGCGCAGCGACGGGTGACGCTCGGCGAGGTGCGCGCGGGCCTGGCCGACGCGCCCCGCCCGGCGCATCAGCGAGACCGCGTCGAGGCCGACGCGAACGCGCTGCACGGCGTGGCGGTTGTGCACCACGCGCAGGCCGCGCGGCCCGCGGGCGAGGCGGTACGCCAGGTCGGCGTCCTCGGCGAAGGGCACCTCGAAGCGGGTGTCGCCGAGCACGCTGCGGCGGATCGTCGAGCGGCCGCCCCAGAAGCTGTGCCAGTCGGCGATGCTCAGGTGCCGCAGCCCCTCGTGGCTCATGTAGACGAGGCCGCGGAAGGCGAGCCAGGCCTCGACGCTGGTGGCCCGGTCGGCGGTCGGGCCGGTCCAGCCCAGCACCGCGTCGACGTCCTCGCCGTGCTCGGCGTACGTGCGCAGATGCTCGGCGAGGCAGCGCGGCGCGGGCTCGTCGTCGTCGTCGAGGAAGAAGAGGATGTCGCCGCGGCTCGCCTCGATGCCGGCGTTGCGGGCCTCCCCCAGGCCGACGTTCTCGTCGAGCCGGACGAAGGTGAGGTCGAGGCGGTCCAGAAAGGGCAGGACGGCCGGCTCGGCGGACTCGGCGGAGCCGTCGTCGACGACCACGACGTGGAACCGGTCGCGGGGCAGCGTCTGCTCGCACAGCGCGGCGAGGCAGTCGTGCAGCGGCCCGGGGCGCTGGTAGGTGGTGATGATGACGCTGAGGCTGAGGTCGGTACGCGGCGGCTCGAGCTCGCCGGTCAGCTCTTGGTACACGTCGGCCCACCCCTTGCCGGCGCGCGGGCTGGAGTGGTCGAGCACCGGCCTGCCCGGGTCCAGCCAGTCGGCCCGCAGGCCGCGGTGATCGGCGACGCAGACCAGGTCGGCGCGGGTGAACTGGTCGGTGAGGAAGACCAGGGCGGGCTCACCCGGCGGGGGCTGCCAGCCGGCGTGGACGCTCACCACGACCGGCAGGCCCAGCAGCCACGAGCGCTCGAGCAGCGCGGCGTTGGCGAGCTCGCCGGCGAGGTGGACGTGCACGACGTCGACGGGCCACCCGGCCAGCAGCTCGGCGAGCATGCGCTCCGAGGGCGTGTCGCCGAGGAACGGCGCCGGGCCGGCCACGTCGAGCACGAACCGCCGCACGCCCCGCTCCAGCCCCGTCTCCCGCAGCGTGGGCCCGTCGGCGGTACCGGCTGTGGTGCCCGCTGCGGTTCCCTCGATGAGGGACGGCTCGATCGCCAGCACCTCCCAGCCGCAGGAGGCCACCTGCCGGGCCAGGTCGACGCACCGGCGATACGCGATGGCGTCGCGCGACGGGAGGATGACGGCCACACAGGGCCGGCGTGTGTTGTTCGGCACACCGGCCCCATCGGCACCCCTGCGGCACCCCTGAGGAAACCTCAGCGGGTGGCGACCAGCTCGCCCTCGACCTCGCGGACCTCGCGGATCTCACTGGCCCGGTGCGCCGGTGTGTGGCGGGGGCGCATGAAGCGCGGCGCCCACCAGTTGGCGTCGCCCAGCAGGGTCATCAGCGAGGGCAGCACGACCGCCCGGATGATCGTCGCGTCGAGCAGGATCGCCGCGGCCAGGCCGACGCCCAGCTGCTTCATGTCGATCGTGCTCAGCGTGGCGAAGATGGAGAACACCGCCACCATCACCACGGCCGCGCTGGTCACCACGCCGGCCGAGCCGGAGATGCCCTGCGCCACGGCCTCGCGGGTCCTCAGGCCCCGGCGCACCGCCTCGCGGATCCGGCTGACCACGAAGACGTGGTAGTCCATCGACAGGCCGAACAGGACCACGAAGAGGAACAGCGGCAGCCAGGACACCACCGCGTCCATGGACTTGAAGCCCAGGATGCCCTCGGCCCACGTGCCCTGGAAGATGAGCACCACCAGGCCGTAGGAGGCGGCCGCGGAGAGCATGTTCAGCGCGATGGAGGTCAGCGCGACGACCACCGAGCGGAACGTGAAGGCCATGACCACGAACGTCAGCACCAGCACGAAGCCCATGACCAGCGGCAGCTTCCGCTGGATGTGGCCGGCGTAGTCGAGGTCGGCCGCGACGAACCCGCCGACGGCGGTCTCCGCGCCCGGCACCGCGCCGAGCGCCTGCGGCACCAGCTGGGTGCGCAGCCGGGTCAGCGACTCCTTGGCCTGGTCGGAGCGGCCCTCGAACGGCGTGGCGACGTCGAGCACGGCGACCCGGCCGTCCTTGGAGACCCGAACGTCCGGCTCCTGGTCCAGGGGCGCGAACAGCGGGTCCGCGGCCGCCTTCCGGGCCAGCTCGTTGAGCGCGGCCCTGGTCGCGTCGAGCTGCCCGGCCGGGACACGGACCGCGACCATATGCACCGTGCCGTTGCTCGGGAAGGCCCGCACCAGCCGGTCGTACGCCTGCATCGCCGGCGTGGTGCGCGGCAGGTCCTCCATGCCGGGGAACGTGAGCCGCATGCTCAGCGCGGGTGCGGCGAGCGCGAGGAGGGCCAGCACCGAGACCGCCAGGGTCGCGGCCGGCCGGCGCAGCGCGGGTCGCAGCAGGACCGACCAGACCCGGGAGGTCTTCTCGTCGGTACGCGGGCGGGTGAGGCGCCACAGCACCGGCACGCGCGGCCGGTCGATCCAGCGACCGAGCTTGGACAGCAGCGCCGGCAGTACGGTCAGCGAGCCGAGCACGGCGACCAGCACGACCAGGATCGAGCCCAGCGCCAGGGACGAGAAGACCACGTCGCCGGCGAGGAACAGCCCGGCCATCGCGATCGTCACGGCGATGCCGGAGACGACGACGGCGTGCCCGGAGGTCTCGGCGGCGATCTCGACGGCGTCGAGGTGGGCCCGGCCCTTCGCCCGCTCCTCGCGCTCGCGCCGCAGGTAGAACAGGGAGTAGTCGACGCCGACGGCCATGCCGATCAGCAGGATGACGCTGGAGGTGGTGTCGGTCGACGGGACCAGGTGCGAGGCCAGGGTGGACAGGCCGAGCGCGGCGGCGACCGACGACAGGGCCAGCAGCACCGGCACGCCGGCGGCGATGAGCGCGCCGAAGGCCACGATGAGGATCGCGAAGGTGACCGGCAGGCTGAGGTACTCGGCCTGCTTGAAGTCCTTGCCCAGCGTGTCGTCCATCGCCTTGGAGATCGACGGCCCGCCGGTCTCCTCCACGCGCAGGTCCGGGTGGCGGCTCTGCACGTCGGCGGTGGCCTTCGTCAGTGGCGCGAGGCGGTCCTGCGCGGTGTCCGGGTCGCCCTTCATGGTGATCCGCACCAGCAGGGCGGTCTTGTCGTGCGACGGCAGCGGGTCGCTGACCGCCTCGACCTGCGGCAGCGCCTTCATCGCGGCGGTGACGTCGGCGGCCGCGCGCATCGCGGCTTCGGTGTCCAGGGCGCCGGAGCGGGCGGTGATGAGCACGCTCTCGGTCGCCGGGTCGTCGAAATGCCCGTCGCCGGCGATGACGCCGGCCCGGCCGGACTCCCCGATGGCCTGGTCGCGGCTGGTGGCCTCGACGGTCCCCGCCATGCTCCCGCCCACGAAGCAGACGGCGACGAACACGGCCCACAATGCGATGGCGCGCCACGGATGCTCCGCGCTCCAGCGCGCGACCCGAACGGTGATCGGTCTCTTCTCCACGCCGAGAACGCTATGGATCGGCGGCCTCGCGGACATCCGGGCCGCACCCCGCCCGCACCCGGATCCACGAACCAGGGGTTTCCCTGAGTATCAGGGCCCGCCCGCGATCGCCCGCGGCCAGCGGTCCTGCAACCCAGCGGCAACCGAAGAAACCACCGAACTGCCTCAACATCGCCGTGACCGGGCCGATGCCCCAAATGAGCAAGGATCGCTCATCGCGCACGCCATGGACCGGCGAGATACCGACGGGAGTTCGGTTCGTGCTCGAGGACATCACGTCGGTCACCCTGCACGGCGCCCTGAACGGGCTGGCCAAGCGGCAACGGGTGATCGCCGACAACATCGCCAACATCCAGACGCCCGGCTTCCTCGCAGGCCGGGTGGAGTTCGAGGACGCGCTGCGCACCGCCGTGCAGGCGGGCCGGCCGGGCGACGCGGACATCGCCGTGGCCCGCTCCCTGGAGCCCACCCGGGAGGACGGCAACAACGTCAACCTCGACCACGAGGTGCTGTCCAACGTCGACACCGGGCTGCGGTACCAGACGGTGCTGCGCGCGACCGACGACAAGTTCGGGCTGCTCCGCACGGCGATCAGGGGCTGACGACGATGGGCATCTTCGGCGCGATCGGCATCGCGGGCACCGGCGTGACCGTGTACCGCAAGTGGCTCGACGCCGTGTCGGACAACATCGCGAACATCAACGACGCGGTGCCGACCGACGGCGAGACCTTCCGGGCCCGCTACGTCCAGGCGCGGGCGGTGCGCTACGGCGACGGCGACGGCGGCGTGGTGGTCGCCGGCACCGCGCTCGGGCCGGCGAAGGGGCGGCTGGTCTACGAGCCGGAGAACCCGCTCGCCGACCACGAGGGCTACGTGAAGTACCCCGACATCGACCTCGGGTCGCAGATGACGCAGCTCATGATGGCGCAACGGGCGTACCAGGCGAACCTGACCGTGGTCGACCGGGCCAAGGACGCCTACCAGGCCGCGATCCAGGTCGGGAAGGGCTGACCATGACGATCGACGCCATCGCGCCGCTCCCCGCCGTCGCGCCGCTCGCCACCGCCACGGACAGATCTGCCGAGACCTCCGGCGCCGATTTCGGGGCCATGGTCACCCAGGGGCTACAGAAGCTGCAGGAAACCCAGAACGTCGCCGACGACCTCGCCGTCGAGGCGGCCACCGGCCGGCTCACCGACGTGCACGACTACATCATCGCCGCGACCGAGGCGAGCCTCGCCACGAGCCTCACCGTGGCCGTGCGCAACCGCGCCCTCGAAGCCTTCAACGAGATCATGAGGATGCAGGCCTGATGCGCGACCGGCTCACGGCGCTCGGCCGGCGGGGCCTCGACGGCTGGAACTCGTTCACCCCCGGGCAGAAGGCCGTCACGATCGTGGCCGTCCTGGCGCTCGTGATCGGTGGCTACTTCTTCGCGAACTGGGCCGGGAAGCCCACGATGGCGCCGCTGTTCTCCAGCCTCGCCCCGGCCGACGCCAGCGCGATCGTGGACAAGCTCAACGCCGACGGGGTCACCTACACGCTCTCCGAAGGCGGCAGCACGATCAACGTGCCCGCCGACCGGGTGTACGCGCTGCGCATCGAGATGAGCGGGGCCGGCCTGCCCGCACAGGGCGAGGCCGGCTACTCCCTGCTGGACAAGCAGGGCATCATGACCAGCGAGTTCATGCAACAGGTGACCTACCGGCGGGCGCTGGAGGGCGAGCTCGCGAAGACCATCGGGTCGATCAGCGGGGTCGGCGGCGCGACGGTACACCTGGCCATCCCGAAGAAGGACGTCTTCACCGACGACCAGCAGGCACCCACGGCGTCGGTGCTGGTGAACACCGGGAACAAGAAGCTCACGGCGGACCAGGTGACCTCGATCGTGCACCTCGTCTCCTCCAGCGTGGAGGGGCTCGATCCGAACGCGGTCACGGTGGTCAGCGCCGGCGGCAAGGTGCTGTCCACTTCGGACAGCCGCGGCGGCACGAGCGCCGACGGCTCCGCCGCCCAGACCAGCGCCTACGAGCAGCGCCTGCGCGCGGCGGTGCAGAACATGCTCGACACCGTCGTCGGACCGGGCCACTCGGCCGTGAACGTGACCGCCGGCCTCAACTTCGACGACACCGAGACGAAGACCCAGAAGTACGTCGCCGACCCGGCCGTTCCGCCGCTGTCGGAGCAGAAGAAGTCCGAGCAGTACACCGGCGGCAACGGCGTCCCGGTCGGCGGCGTGCTCGGCCCGGACAACATCCAGGTGCCCAGCGGGACCGGGGCCGGGGGCGACGGGCAATACCAGCAGACCACGGAGACGCGCAACAACGCCGTCGGCATGGTCACCGAGACGACCAGGAGCGCCCCCGGCCGGGTGGACAAACTCGGTATCGCGGTGATCGTGGACAGCGCGGTCGCCAAGGTCGACCTGGCGCAGCTGCAGCAGCTGGTCTCCTCCGCGGTCGGCCTGGACCCGGCCCGCGGCGACCAGATCGCGGTCAGCTCGATGGCCTTTGACACGACCGCGGCCACGGCCGAGCAGAACGCGGCCCAGGAGGCCGCCAAGGGCCAGCAGGCGCAGGTGCGGCAGCAGTACGTCCAGATGGGCGCGATCGTCCTGGCGCTCCTGCTGCTGCTCGTCATCGCGGCGCTGGCGCAGCGCAAGAAGCGCCGGGCGGAGAAGCAGCGGCTGACCGCTGAGCAGAACGCCGCGCTCGAGGAGATGCAGGCGGCGATCGAGGCGGCCCGCGCGAAGCTCGCCCTGGAGGGCGGCGGCGGCCCGGGCGGCTCGGCGGCGCTGGAGGGCGGCGGCGCACCGGGCGATGAGTTCGACCGCGACGGCCGGTTCCGCGACCTCAGCACGATGGTCGAGAAGCAGCCGGACGAGGTGGCCCAGCTCCTGCGCGGCTGGCTGGCGGATCGGCGCAGCTGAGCCGCCGCTGGACCTCGGCAGCACCCGACTTTTCCGATATTCCATGGTATTTGGTGTTCTTTAGAGAAGGTGGTCGATGGGCACGGCCGAGATGACGGGGCTGCGCAAGGCCGCCATCCTGCTCGTGCAGATGGGCAAGGAAGACGCCGCCAAGATCATGGCGCACCTGCGCGAGGCGGAGGTCGAGGAGCTGACCGCCGAGATCGTGCGGCTCGGCCAGATCGAGGCGGATATCGCCAACGTGGTGCTCGAGGAGTTCCACGACATGGCGACCGGGCACAGGTACGTGGGCCAGGGCGGCATGGACTTCGCCCGCGACCTGCTCGAGGCCTCGCTCGGCCGGGAGCGGGCCGGGGAGATCGTCGGCCGGCTCAACACGGTCTTCATGGACGTGCCGTTCGGCTTCCTCGGCCAGGCCGACCCCCGCCAGCTGTTGTCGTTCCTGCAGGACGAGCACCCGCAGACGATCGCGCTGGTCCTGGCCCACATGACCGCGACCCAGGCCTCCCAGATCCTCTCCGGCCTGTCCCCGGAGCTGCAGGCCGACGTCGCGCACCGCATCGCGATCATGGACCGCACCTCTCCGGACATCATCCGCCAGGTCGAGACGACACTGGAGCGCAAGATGTCCTCGGTACTGCAGCCCAGCGACCTGTCCAACGTCGGCGGCCTGGAGCCGCTGGTCGAGATCATCAACCGGACCGACCGCGCGACCGAGCGGCTGATCCTCGAGGGCCTCGCCGGACGCAACCCGGAGCTGGCCGAGGAGATCCGCTCGAAGATGTTCATGTTCGAGGACATCGTCTCCCTCGACGACCGCTCCATCCAGCTGGTGCTGCGCCAGGTCGAGACCAACGACCTCGCCACCGCGCTCAAGGGCGTGCGCGAGGAGGTACGCCAGAAGGTCATGAGGAACCTCTCCGAGCGCGCCTCCGAAAACCTCGCCGACGAGATCGACCTGCTCGGCCCGGTCCGGCTGCGCCAGGTCGAGGAGTCGCAGGCCAAGATCGTCCAGGCCATCCGCACGCTCGAGGAGTCCGGCCAGATCGTGATCAGCAGGGGTGATGACGATGAGTTCGTCGGCTGAGTACCCGCTCGCGTTCCCGCCGCCCCCGCCGAAGCGGCCCGGCGCGCCGCGGCCGGCGTTCCCGCCACCGCCTCCCCCGCCGGTCACCCCGGCGACGCGGGCGTTCCCGTCGCCGGAGGAGCCGGCCACGGTGCGCTTCGGCGAGAGCGTGCTGCGCGACGAGCGCGCCGGGACGGCGCCCTCCGCGCGCTTCGACGTCGACCTGCGCGAGCGCGAGACGCCGCCGCCCGGTCTCGTCGCGCGGTGGCGGGCCGAGGCGGAGGCGACCGGGTACGCCGCCGGATGGGCGCAGGGCGTGCGCGAGGCCCGCGAGGCCGCCGTCGCGGCGGCCGCTCACGCCGCCACGGAGGCCGCACGGGTCGCCGAGACGCACCGGCTGAGCGTCGAGCGCGCGCTGCAGGCGATCGGCGGCGCCGCGGACGCCCTGGAGGGCCGCGCCGTGACCGCCGCGCGCGACATCGAGGACGAGATCGTCTCCACCGCGCTCGCGATCGCCGAGGCGGTGCTGGCCCGCGAGCTGCGCACCGCGGCCGAGCCGGGCCGGGAGGCGCTGACCCGGGCCCTCGCGCTCGCGCCGTCGTCAAGTCCGGTGACCGTACGGCTCAACCCGGCCGATCGGCTGACGATTGGCCGTACGGAACTGGTCATGGACGGCCGAACGGTGTCCATCGTGGACGACCCGAGCCTCCGGCCGGGCGACGCGGTGGCACTGAGCGGCGCCACGACCGTCGACGCCCGGCTGGGCCCCGCGCTCGACCGGATCCGGGAGGTCTTGCAGCAGTGACATCCGCGCTCCACCAGCGGCTCGCCGCCGCCGCGCACGCCGCGCACCCGCGCGTGACCGGGCGGGTCGTGTCGATCGTCGGCCTGTCGGTCACCGTGGCCGGCGTCGAGGGCCGCGTCGGCGACCTCATGGAGATCGGCGACCCGGCCACCGGCGGCGTCGTGCCGGCCGAGGTCGTCTCGATCAACGACGACCGGCTCGCGTGCCTGCCGCTCGGACCGCTGTCCGGCATCGGCGCCGACAGCCCGGTCGCCGGCACCGGCCGGCCGCTGCGCATCCCGGTCGGGCCGCAGCTGCGCGGGCGCGTGCTCGACGGCCTCGGCCGCCCGATGGACGGCGGGCCGCCGCTGTCCGGGCTCGAGCACGTCTCGGTCGAGAACGACGCGCCGGTCGCCCTGGCGCGCGGGCGCGTGCTCGAACCGCTCTCGCTCGGCGTGCGCGCGCTGGACACCCTCGTGCCGTGCGGGCGGGGCCAGCGGATGGGCGTCTTCGCCGGCAGCGGGGTCGGGAAGAGCTCGCTGATGTCGATGATCACCCGGGGTACCGATGCGGAGATCTCGGTCGTCGGCCTCGTCGGCGAGCGCGGCCGGGAGGTGCGCGAGTTCATCGAGAACGACCTGGGGCCGCAGGGGCTGGCGCGCTCCGTGGTGGTGGTCGCCACCTCCGACCAGCCGCCGCTGGTGCGACTGCGGGCGGGCTTCGTCGCCACCCGGATCGCCGAGTACTTCCGCGACGGCGGCCAGGACGTGCTGCTGCTCATGGACAGCCTGACGCGCACCGCGATGGCGCAGCGCGAGGTCGGCCTCTCCGCGGGCGAGCCCCCGGCCACGCGCGGGTACCCGCCCAGCGTCTTCGCCCTGCTCCCCCGCCTGCTGGAGCGCGCCGGCCCGGCCCCCACGGGCAGCATCACCGGCCTGTACACCGTCCTCGTCGAGGGCGACGACCACAACGAACCGATCGCCGACGCCGCGCGCTCGATCCTCGACGGCCACATCACGCTGGACCGTCGCCTGGCCACGTCCGGGCACTTCCCGAGCATCGACGTGCTCGAGTCGGTCTCCCGCGTCGCCAACGCCGTCACCACCCGCGAGCAACGCGCGAGCGCCACCGCGCTGCGGCGCATGCTCGCGGCCCAGCGCGACGTGCGGGAGCTGGTGGAGATCGGCGCCTACGTGACCGGCACCAACCCGGACGCCGACCGCGCCCGCGAGCTGGGGCCGCGCATCGACGACTTCCTCCGGCAGGACATGGACGACGTCACCCCGGCGCCCCGGGCGTGGCAGATGCTCGACGCGTTGTTGGCAGGTGGCAGATGACCAAAGGCGGGTTCCGCCTGGGCGCGGTGCTGCGCGCCCGGAAGGCTCAGGAAGACATGGCAAAGGCGGCGGTCGTACGCGCACGAGCCGACGCCACCGCCGCCGCGCAGCGGGTGCTGGCCCGCGGGCGCGACCTCGACGGCCGCGGCGTGCCCGGCACCGCCTCGTCCACGGCGTACGCGGCCACGCTGACCGCCCGCCAGGCCCTGGCGGGCGAGCTGGCCGCCGCGATCGGCGCGAGCCGGCTCGCCGACGACGGCGTGAATGAGCGCATGGGAGAGCTCACGGACGCGGCCGTGCAGCGGCGCACCATCGAGAAGCTGCAGGAGCGGCACGACGCGACCCGCAAGCGCACGGAGGCCGCGGCGGAGGCGAAGGCGGTCGACGACATCACGACCGCGACGTCGTACCGCGAGGACATCGGTTCATACCAGGGTTCGTACCGGAAGGAGCGGCCGTGACCGTGCTCGAGGCGCAGGCCCGTGTCACCGAGATCCGCTCGATGCTGGGCACGACGCGCCCCACCGCGACCGCGGCTTCCTCGTTCGCCGACACAATGCGGTCGGCTGTGGAGGCCGACGCGACGGGCGCGGCCGCGACCGGCCCCGCGCCCCGGGTCTTCGGCGCCGACGTGGTCGCCGCCGCCGGGAAGTACCTCGGCACGCCGTACACCTTCGGCAGCAACACCCCCGAGAACGGCCTCGACTGCTCCGGCCTGGTCCAGCGGGCCTACGCCGACCTCGGCGTGCGGCTGCCGCGCACGGCGCGCGAGCAGGCGCAGGCCGGCACCGCCGTGCCCTCGCTGGCCCAGGCCCACCCCGGCGACCTGCTGGCGTTCGGCCGCCCGGTGGACCACATCGGCATCTACGCCGGCTCCGGCCGGATGATCGTCGCCCCGCACACCGGCGACGTCGTCAAACTGGAGCCGGTCCCGTCCACGCCGACCGCGATCCGCCGCGTCGTGCCCACGGCCACTCCCCCCGCGGTGCGCCCGGCCGCCCTGACGCAGTCGTCCACGCCCCCGTCGTCGACCATCCCGTACGCGGACCTCTTCCAGTCCGTCGGTGCCCGCCACGGCGTGTCCCCCACCCTGCTGGCCGCCGTGGCGAAGGTCGAGTCGGGCTTCGACCCCGCCGCCGTGAGCCGCGCGGGCGCCCTGGGCCTGATGCAGCTCATGCCGGCGACCGCGCGCGGCCTGGGCGTGGACGCCCTGGACCCGGCCCAGGCGGTCGACGGCGCCGCGAGGCTCCTGTCGTCGCACCTGACGCGGTTCGGCTCGCTGGACCTGGCCCTGGCCGCGTACAACGCGGGTGGCGGCGCGGTGAGCCGCTACGGCGGCATCCCGCCCTTCGCGGAGACCCAGGCCTACGTACCGAAGGTGAAGGCCGCGATGGCCCAGTTGACCGCCCCGATGGCGGCGCCCGGCGCCGGCCGCGCCCTTTCGCCCACGGCCGTCGCGCCCCTCGCCGCCCCGAGTGAAGGACCGCTCTGATGATCGCCCCGTCATCGCCGGCCGCGAGGCCCGGCTCCACGGCCGGACGCCCCGCCCCCGCGTCGTCATCGGCGCACGGCACCTTCGCCGAAACGCTGGCCGCCGCCGTGCACGGGACCCCGCGGCCGCGCTCGGACGCGCGGACGGACACACCGGGGTCCACCTCGTCCGCCGACAACGGCGCCCGCGACGATGCGACGCGCGCCGCGACCCGGGAGCGTCGCGACCGCGAGCAGGCTCGCGCGAAGCGCGGAAGCGGGCCGGCCGGCAGGGCCAACCGGGACGGCCGGGACGCTTGTGACGCCCGGGAGGCTCGGGACGCCCGGGAGGCTCGGGACCGCGACGTTCAGGACCGGGATCGGGCCGTCCGAGACGCCCGGGAGCGCGATCGGGGGGCGACGGCGGCCTCCCAGAACTCCGGCTACCCACCCGCGGCACCCCTCGCGACCGCGACGGCCGCGAAGGCCTCGCGCCCGACCGGGACGGCACAGGAGACCTCGGCGACCCCGCAGAACCCCGCGACCGCGCGGGGCCTCGCGGCCTTGGTCGATCCCGCGACCGCGCAGAGGTCCACGACCCTGGTTGATCCCGCGACCGCACAGGGGACCGGGGCCCTGGTTGATCCCGCGACCGCGCAGAGGCCCACAACCCTGCTTGATCCCGCGACCGCGCGGGGCCTCGCGGCCTTGGTCGATCCAGCGACCGCGCGGAGGTCCACGGCCCTGGCTGACGCCGCGACCGCGCAGAGGCCCACGACCCTGATTGATCCCGCGACCGCACAGGGGACCGAGGCCCTGATTGATCCCGCGACCACGCAGAGGCTCACGGCCCTGGTTGATTCCGCGACCGCACGGGGCGCGGCGCTGCTTGATTCCACGGCCGTGCCGGGGACCGCGGCGCTGCTTGACTCCGCGACCGCGCGGGAGGCGTCGATTCCGCGTCGAGACGTCGCCGCGCAGGGCCCGGCGGCGCCGTCGGATGCTCGCGGCGTCCCGCGCGGCGCGGACGCCGGTCTCCTCGGTGCCCTTGCCGCGGAGCTGGAAGCCAAGCTCGCCGCCGCCGCGGGCGGGCAGTCCGCGAACCTCATCGAGGCCAACCCGAACGCGACCGCGCGGCCCGAACTCTGGCGGCCGCCCGCCACCGCCTCCGCGCCCAAGCCTCCCGGCACGCACGCGCCGGGCGAGGCCGTCGCGGACACACAAGGCGGCACGGCTCAGGGCGAAGGCACGCCGACCGATGCGGTCACGCTTCCGGGCTCCCGCCGCACGACCCCGAGCGGCCTCCCGGGGGACGGCACCGTCGCCGGTGCGACCGGACGGGACGCCTCCGCGGGGCACCCCGCCGCGCCCGTCACCTCCCCGGCCCTCGCCCGGTCCGACGCGAACCAGGCCACGGCCGGCCCGGTGGTCGGCGCCGTGCCGCCGCAGGGCACCAGCGCGACAGGCGGACCGGTCACGGACGCCGACACGTACGGCATGGACGCGCAAGGGACGGCATCCGACGCGACCGCACCGGATTACCCGGCCACGGGCACCACCCCCGGCTCGATCGCGCGGGACGCCACGGCCGCCTCGGGCGCACCCGATTCCAGGGCCGGCGCGGAAGATCACGAGACTCCGGGCGGCCCGGGCACCGTCGTCCAGGGGGCCGCGGTCTCAGGCGGCGCCATCCCCGGCCCGGACGCGCGGACGGCCGCCGGCATCGCCCAGATCACCCTGGCAGCGGGCGCGCGGGCACAAGGAGTCCGCGACGATGCCCGGGCCCCCGGCACCGACGCGACCGCGCAGGGCGCGCCGGACGGATCTGCCGCGCCGGGCGCGGAACCGCCTTCCGCCACCGCGCGCGCGGGCGGACCCGCGTCGGCCGAGGGCTCGGGCGCGGGCGGGAGCCACGCCGGTGACGGTGATACGAGCGCGGGCGACGGTCGCGGCGACGGTCGTACGGGCCGGGACGGGGCCGCGGGGCCGGCGAGCCCTACGCCACCGGCGGCCGGCCGGAGCGGCCCCGACGTCGCCACCACGGCCTGGGCCGTGCACTCCGGCCGCTCGGACCCCCGACTCGGCTCCGGAGCCGGCGCGACCGGGCCGGCGATCACCGACGTCGGCGCGGGCACGGCGAACGGCGCGGCCGGGGGCGTGACCCCGGAAAGCGATCCGCAACGTGTGGATCCCAGCGGCCACGACCCGGACGTTGCCCCGAGGGACCCCAGCTCGAATCATTCGGGTCCGAACTATCTCGACCCGCGCAGTCTCGGGCCGAACGATCCGGGCACCCCCCGTTCCGATGCCATCGGCTCCAGCGCCATCAGTTCCAGTGCCGTCGGAGCGGCCGGTGCCGGGGCCAACGCGGCCGGGACGGGCGGTGTCGGGGCCGGCGGGGTCGCGGGTGGCGGTGCGGCGGTCCCCAATTCGGGCGGGCTGCCGCCGGGGCAGGCGGCCTGGCCGAGCATCGCGCCGCAGCTCGTCAGCGTGTTGTCGCCGCTGCGGAGGGGCGCCGACGGTGTGCACCGCATGACGCTGCGGCTGCGACCCGAGGACCTCGGGCCGGTCAGCATCGTCGCGGAGGTGCGCGACGGCGCGATCGCCGTGCGGCTGCGCGCCGATCACGAGGCGGGGCAGGCCGCGCTGCGGGCGGCGCTTCCGGAACTGCGGCAGGACCTGACCGACGCCGGCTTCGCCCGGTGTGCGCTCGAACTGCACCAGCAATCCTCCGCGACCGGCAACGGATCGCAACATTTCTCAGGTTGGCGGCCGGAAGGCCGATCTCAACGACGCACGCCGGAACGCGGCCAGGCCGTCGCCGCGCCACAGGCGGCCGGGGCCGAACCCGGGCGGGCCGCCGAAGGGCTGGTCGACCTGAGGTTGTGAGAAGACGACGACCCGGCGAGCCAAAAGAACGAAAGGGAGTGCTTGCCATCACCACCCCGACACCGGTCAGTGGCAACGTCGCCGACTACGTGCCGAAGACGAACGCACCGACCAAGACGAAGGACTCCGACGAGCCCGCCAAGCCGGGCGGCGACCTGGGCAAGGACGCCTTCCTCAAGCTGCTCGTGGCCCAGCTGAAGTACCAAGACCCCAGCAACCCCATGAACAACACGGAGTTCCTGGCGCAGACGGCTCAGTTCACCACGGTGGAGAAGCTCACCGACCTCGCGAAGGTCCAGCAGAACATGCTCACCGCGCAGCTGCAGCTCGGCGCGAGCAACCTGGTCGGCCGGACCGTGTCGTACACGGACAAGGACGGCAAGGAGCAGACCGGCGTCGTGACGGCGGCGAAGTTCGCCGGCACCGGCCCGACCCTGCACGTCGGCGACGCCGACATCGCGCTCGCCGACGTCAAGGAAATCAAGGCCACGCCCGCACCGGCGTCCTGAAAGGAACGACCCCGACATGCTTCGCTCACTCTTCTCCGGCATCAGCGGCCTGCGCGCGCACCAGCAGATGATGGACGTCACCAGCAACAACATCGCGAACGTGAACACCGTGGGGTACAAGTCCGCGCAGACGGTGTTCGCCGACACGCTGAGCCAGATGATGCGCTCCGCGGGCGCGCCGCAGCCGGGCCAGGGCGGCACCAACCCGGCGCAGGTCGGGCTCGGCGTGCGGCTCGCCGCCATCAACACCAGCTTCGTGCAGGGCTCGGCGCAGACGACCGGGCGGGCCACCGACGTCATGATCTCCGGCGACGGGTTCTTCGTGGTCAACTCGGTGAACGAGCAGCTGTACACCCGGGCCGGCGCGTTCAACTTCGACGCCGAGGGCAAGCTGGTGACGCCGACCGGGGCCGCAGTGCAGGGCTGGCCGGCGGTCAACGGCGTCGTCAACAGCAACGCGCCGCTGGGCGACATCCGCCTGCCGATGGGCACGCTCATCGCCCCCACGGCGACCGACACCGTGGTGATCGCGGGCAACCTACCGGCCAACGCGCCGGACCCGTCGACGATCACGCGGTCGATCAAGACGTACGACGTCACGGGCAACACGGTCACGCTGACCTCGACCTTCAGCTTCACCGGCGGCACCTGGTCGGTCGACATATCGGACGGTACGAACAACCTCGGCCCGACGCCGCTGACGTTCGCCGCGAACGGGCAGATCACCGGCCCGACGTTCACCGACAAGAACGGCGCGCCGAAGGTCGGGCTGATGTTCGACCCGCTCAACAACGGGTCCGGCATCGGCATCGACCTGGCGGGCCTCACGGAGTACACCGGAAACACCACGGTGCAGCCGCTGAGCCAGAACGGCGCCCCGGCCGCGACGCTGCAATCCTTCAGCATCAACCCGGACGGGCAGCTGGTCGGCGTGTTCTCCAACGGCAACAAGCAGACCGTCGCGCAGCTGGCGCTCGCGAACTTCAACAACCCGCCCGGCCTGGAGAAGACGGGCGACTCGCTGTACCGCTTCACGGTGAACTCCGGCCTGGCCCAGATCGGCTCGCCCGGCTCGAGCGGCCTCGGCACGCTGCAGAGCGGCGCGGTCGAGATGTCCAACGTCGACCTGGCGCAGGAGTTCACCAACCTCATCGTCGCGCAGCGCGGCTTCCAGGCGAACTCCAAGGTCATCAGCACCTCGGACGACGTCCTGCAGGAGCTGGTGAACCTCAAGCGGTAAGTCTCAGGGAGGGCGCCGTGATACTGCTGACCCGCCTCAACGGCCCGGTGTTCGCGCTCAACCCCGACCTGGTCGAGCGGGCCGACTGCACGCCGGACACCGTGATCACCCTCGTCGACGGCACCAAGTACCTGGTCACCGAGTCGCTGCCGGAGGTGGTGGCGCTCATCCGGCAGTACCGCGCCTCGGTCGTCGCCGAGGCCCAGCACCTTGCCGGGCAGACGCCGGATGAGCGCGCCGAGGCCGCCGCCGAGCGGGTCAAGGAGACCAATGTCGTCCGTCTGCACCGTCGGGAGCGCTGAGCACCATGGATCCGGCAACCCTCGTTGGTATCGTCCTCGCCTTCGTCGCGGTCTTCACGGCGTTGATTTTGGAGGGTGGCCACCCTGGCGCGATCTTCCTCGCCGCGCCGCTGGTGCTGGTGTTCTTCGGCACCCTCGGCGCGGCCATGGCCGGCGGCATGCTCAAGGACACGATCGGGCTCGTCGACTCGCTCAAGCGGGTGCTGCTGAGCAAGGCCGCGGTGTATGACACGCTCGTCGACGACATCGTGAAGCTCGCCGAGAAGGCCCGGCGGGAGGGGCTGCTGGCCCTCGAGGACGCGATGAAGGAGGTGAAGGACCCCTTCCTGAAGAAGGGCCTGCAGCTGGCCATCGACGGCACGGACTCCGAGGAGCTGGCCGCGATCCTGGAGGCCGAGGTCGACGCGAAGCGGAAGGCGGACAAGCAGGCCGCGTCGTTCTTCACGGCGATGGGCGGGTACGCGCCGACGATCGGCATCGTCGGTACCGTCCTCGGCCTCATTCACGTGCTGGAGAACCTCAGCGAGCCGTCGAAGCTGGGCGAGCTGATCGCGGGCGCGTTCGTGGCCACCCTGTGGGGCGTGATGTCGGCGAACGTCATGTGGCTGCCGATGGGCGCCAAGATGAAGCGCCTCTCCGAGGTCGAGTGCGGGCAGATGGAGCTGGTCATCGCCGGCATCATCAACATCCAGGCGGGCGCCAACCCGCGCCTGGTCGCGCAGAAGCTGCGCAGCCTCCTGCCCCCGGGCACGGCCAAGGAGAAGGAGAAGGCCGCCTGAACGCTCGCGCTCCCCCGCGGCAACCGTCCGGCACTCACCTGTCGGGCGGTCGGGCCGATCTCATCTCCGACGGCGCGACAAGCGACGCCGCGAACCGGGGAGGAGGGCCGCCGTGAGTGGTGGTGGTCACGCCGCGAAGGCCGGCACACGCGCCAAACACAAGGCCGCCCACGACGAGGAACACGAGAACCACGAGCGCTGGCTGGTCTCCTACGCCGACATGATGAC
>NZ_JBEPDB010000006.1:0-48921 GCF_040300025.1 Dactylosporangium sp. NPDC000555
GCCCCGCCCGCGCGGGTGCGCTCGCCCCCGCCCACCACCGGGCCCCCGCCCTGGGGGCCCGGGGCCCCCCCCCCCCCGCCCCCGCCGGCCCCGCCGGCGGGGCCGGCCTGGTCCGTCAGGATGATCCGTCCGCCGGCCGCACCCCGGTCCACCGCCGCGTCGCGCCGCCACAGCTCGGCGCCCGTGCGCGCGTCGCGCACCACGACCCGGCTGGGCCCGAAGGCCCTCTGGAAGTACCGGTTGGTCAGCACCACCACATCCTCGGTGGCGAAGGAGAACGCCTGGTTGGGCTCCAGCGGGGCGTCCCAGAGCAACCGGCCGCCGGGCGTGCGCGCCTCCACCCGGTGCGCGCCGGCCTCCGGCGCCCGGGTCACGTACAGCCGGTCGCCGGTTACCTGGACATCGAAGATCCGGCCGGGAAGCGTGAAGAGCGGCCCGCCGGGCGGCGCCGCGTCCGCGGCCGGCAGCAGCACGGCAAGCGCCGCGGCGGCCACCAGTGCGGACCCGCGCCACCGCCGGCCGGCCCAGCCCGCCCTGCCCGGGGGCCGCGGTCGCGGCGGCTCCGGTGGTGCCCAGCGACCCACGACGCCCAGGTCGATCACGGGTCCGGTCGCGGCGCCGGTCATGCGCCCTCCGCTCCGCTCCGGACCGGTCATGGCAGCGCCCAGACGTGGAGGTGGCCCACGGCGAGGCAGGCCAGCCGCCCGGCGGTGGCCGCGCACGTCGGCGTGCCGTAGAAGTCGCGGGCCCGGCCGATCACCTCGACGGTCCCGTCGCGCGGGTCGAGCCGGCCGATCAGGGCGCCGGTGTTGCCGACCGGTCGCCAGACGAAGTGCTCGGGGGCGCCGTTCATCCGGCCGTAGTCGGTCATCACGATCCAGCCTCGCTGGCGCCAGACGACCGCGCCGGTGCGCGCGTCGAACGCCACGACGTCGTCGGGCCTGGACTCGTCGGCGGTATGCCGGTAGAGCAGCAGCCGGCCGGGCACGCCGCCGAGTATCGAGCTGTAGCCCTCGGCGTGCCAGAGCCGGGCTCCGGTGGCCGCGTCGAGCACGTCGATGCCGTCCTCGCCGGCGACGCAGTACCCGTTGCCAAAGCATGGGTACGGCCCGTCGGGCCCGTGCCACAGCAGCCGCCCGGAGGCGCGGTCGTAGACGTCAGCACCCGTGCCGCCGGCCCGCCGCACCACCTCGTGCCCGGGCGCGCCGGCCTGGTGCCCGGCGACCGGGCCGGACCAGTCCAGTCGGTACGTGCTGGTGACCACCCCGGTGGCCGGGTCGCGCACCCGCAGCACCCCCGCGGCGTCGAGGTCGCTCAACCGCAGCACCCTCGGGTGCCCGGAGGTGTCCAGGCTCGGCACCGTTCCCGGCGGCGACTCGGCCCGCCAGACCTCGGCGCCGGTCTCGGGCTCCAGCGCGACGTACCGCTCGTGGTGCGGCAGCTCCGCCTGCGCCACCGACGGCTCCTCGGGGTCGCCGCCGTACGCCGGGTCGAACCCCTGCGACTCGTCCGGCCACGCCAGGTCCGCGGCGAGCACCCGCCCGCCGGCCACCCCCGCGATCCGGGCCCGCGGCCGCTCCCACAGCGGCACGCCCGTGGCGGCGTCCAGCGCGACGAGTCGCCCGGCGTATGCGCCGTTCTCGTCCACCTGACTGAACTGCAGCAGCGCGATCCGCTCGGTGAGCTCGACGAAAAACTCGTCGGCCTCCGTGGTCCGCCGCCACAGCACCGTGCCGAGCCGCGCGTCGAGGGCCTCGAGGACGGGCTGCCCACCGGCGGCCGGATACCGCGCGACGACGAACCGCCCGCCCGCGGCGGCGAACGACATGACCTGAAACTTGGTGCTGTACAGCGCCGCGAGGTCCCGCGGCGCGGCGCTCGCGGGCAGCAGGCTCACGACCACTGCCAGCACGAGCGCGCCCCAGCCCCACCGCAACCTGCGCCATCGCCGCCGACGCCACCGCCCGGCCGGCCGCGGCTCCGGCTCCCACGCCGTGCTGATGTCGAGTTCGATGATCGATTCGGGCACGGGCCCCCTCTCCTCGCCTGAGAAGAGTCGCACGCGCGCTCAACGGTTTCCGCCCCGCGGCGGGCGTCCGCCCGGACAACGGATAACTCCAGACGCCGCCACGTCCGCTTTTATCCGACTTATCGGCATTTAGTGCCCTGACGGTTCAGCGGCGCGGAGCGCAGACGAGCAACGGCGCGGAGCGCGGGCGGACAACGGCGCGGGGCGCGGAGGACGCAGACGCCCGGGTCGCCGCACATGGCGACGGCCCGGGCACAGACGACCAGCCGCCGATCAGCGGCGCGGAGCGCAGGGGGACAACGGCCCGGGCAAGGGGATCAGCGGCGCGGAGCGCGGGCGCGGCCGGCCGGGGCGGCCGGCAGCGGGGCGGGCTCCTCGATCCGGCTCACCCACTCGGTGACCTGCCGGGCCACGTCCTGGGCGGTCAGGCCAAGGTCGGCCAGGATCTCGTTGCGGGCGCCGTGCGCGTGCCAGCCCTGCGGGACACCCAAGTCGCGCAGCGGCACCCACACGTCCGCGTCGCGCAGGGACTTGGCGATCGCATCGCCCACGCCGCCGGTGCGCACGCCGTCCTCGAGGGTCACGACCAAGCGGTGCTCGCGGGCCAGGGCGACCAACTCGACCGGGACCGGGCGCACCCAGCGCGGGTCGACGACCGTCACGCCGTAGCCCTGCTCGGCCAGGCGCGCGGCCACGTCGACCGCCATGTGGGCGAACGCGCCCACGCTGACCAGCAGCACGTCCTTGCGGGCGTGCTCGGCGAGCACGTCGACGCCGCCGAAGCCGTCCACGCCGCCGACGCGGCGCAGGGCCGGCAGGTCGGCCGGGACCGAGCCGGTCGGGAAGCGCAGGATCGTCGGGCCGTCCTCGATGCCGACCGCCTCGCGCAGCTCCTCGCGGACCGTCTGCGCATCGCGGGGGGCGGCCAGGCGCAGGCCGGGCACCACGCCGAAGACCGACATGTCCCAGATGCCGTAGTGCGACGGGCCGTCGGGGCCGGTGATGCCGGCCCGGTCGAGCACGAACGTGACCGGCAGCCTGTGCATGGCCACGTCGAGCAGGACCTGGTCGAAGGCGCGGTTGAGGAAGGTCGCGTAGACGGCCACGACCGGGTGCAGGCCGCCGATGGCCAGGCCGGCCGCGGATGTGGCGGCGTGCTGCTCGGCGATGCCCACGTCGAAGGCGCGGTCCGGGTATTTGCGCATGAGCTTGGCGATGCCGGTCGGCTCGGCCATCGCGGCGGTGATGCCGACGATGTCGGCGCGCTCGTCGGCGATCGCGACCAGCTCGTCGGCGAACACGCCGGTCCACTTGACCGACGCCGGCGCCAGCAGCTTGCCGGTCTCGATGTCGAAGGCGCTGCTCGGGCCGTGCAGGCAGTCGGCCTCGTCCTCCTCGGCGGGGCGGTAGCCGAAGCCCTTGCGGGTCACCGCGTGCACGATGACGGGGCCGCCGAAGTTCTTCGCCTTGCGCAGCGCCGACTCGACGGCCTCGCGGTCGTGGCCGTCGACCGGCCCGACGTACTTGATCCCGAGATCCTCGAACATCGCCTGCGGCGCGACGGCGTCCTTGATGCCCTTCTTGACCGCGTGCAGCACCTCATACAGCGGCGGCCCGACCAGCGGGGTGCGCCCCAGGTTGTCCTTGACCAGGTCGAGGACCTTCTCGTAGCCGGGGTTGAGCCGCAGGTTCGACAGGTGGTCGGCGAGGCCGCCGATGGTCGGCGAGTAGGAGCGGCCGTTGTCGTTGACGACGATGACCAGCGGGTTTCGGGCCGCGGCGATGTTGTTCAGCGCCTCCCAGCACATGCCGCCGGTCAGCGCGCCGTCGCCGACGACGGCGACCACGTGCCGGGGCTCGCCGCGCAGCGCGAAGGCCCTGGACAGCCCGTCGGCGTAGGACAGCGCGGTGGAGGCGTGCGAGTTCTCGATGATGTCGTGCTCGCTCTCGGCCTGGCTCGGGTAGCCCGTGAGCCCGCCGCGGCGGCGCAGGAGGTCGAAGCCGTCCTGGCGACCCGTGACGATCTTGTGCACGTACGCCTGGTGGCCCGTGTCGAACAGAATCCGATCCTTCGGCGAGTCGAAGACTCGGTGCAGGGCGAGGGTCAGTTCGACCACGCCAAGGTTAGGACCCAAATGACCGCCGGTGCGCGAGACCTTCGCGATGAGGAAGTCGCGGATCTCCGCGGCGAGCACGTCGAGCTGCTCGGCGGTAAGTTTCCGAAGATCACCCGGGGCCCGGACCGTGCTCAGCAGGGACGCGGCCCCGTTCTCCTCTGTGCTCATGCCCGCCGAGTCTAGTGGGGGCGCGCCGTAGCGCACCTTGGCCGATCGAATCTTGACATGTTCCACACATCCCGGTCACACAGGGCAGCCGGCGACCGCCGCGGCGAACCGTGCGGCGTCCTTGCCCGGACGAATTGCCTGGACAAACCAGCCTGAACGAACCTGCCTGGACCAAGGCGGCGCGCGCGGCGTCGATCTTCGGCGTCCCGGGCGGCGCCCGCGACCACCCCGCGTGGGTGAGCGGGCCGACCACCCGGATGCTGCCGTCGGCCCGCTCGGCGGCCGCCTCCGCCAGGTCCCCATGCCACCCGTACCGGCCGCGGGGCGTCAGGCCGGCGGCGCGAGCCACTCCGACCGCGGGGTCGGGGTGATACCGATCTCTGCGGCCAGGGTCGCCGTCGACAGCGGCTCGTGCCGGGCGCGCATGTCGGCGTAGGCGGTCACGACGAGCACGTCGATGAGCGTCCGCACGCCGGCCGAGAGCAGTCCCGAGACCACGGCGCGGGCGATCACCGCGGTCGCGGTCGCCGTCGCGACGACGAACCCGGCGCTGTCCTGGAGCACCGGGGCGTCGGCGGGGAAGGCCAAGTCGAGGACCCGGCTGATCACGTACGCGACGACGCCGACCATGAACAGCAGGCCCGCGATGGTCGCCACCCGGGCGATCGCGCTGCCGAAGTCGCGGTGGAACAGCTGGAAGCAGCGGCCGATCCCGGCGCCGCCCCGCTCGAACGTCACCACGGCCGGCAGGACGAGGAAGACCGCGTACAGGTAGATGCCCGGCAGGATGCAGGCGCAGAACCCGACGATCATGATCAGCGAGGCGAGCAGCTGCCACCCCCACAGCGGCAGGCACCGGCGCACCGCGAGGCCCAGCGCGGCGCCGAGCCGGGGCGGTTGCCCGGCGGCGACCGAGACCGCGATGTGGTTGGCGGCGACCGCGACCGCGGCGGCGACCAGGGTGCCCGCCACCAGCGAGCCGATGGCGACAGCGAACACCCCGAACAGCGGGGCGAAGTCGGGCGTCGTCCCGGGCCCGGCGGCGCCGGCGGTCCGCATGAAGTCGTCGAGGGCCCTGATCCCGTACAGGGCCTCGGGGATCGCCACGATCAGGCCGGCGAGGAAGCCGACGAGCTGCAGCACCAGCAACTGCCGCCAGGCGCCGCGGAAGATCGTCAGGCTGCGCTGCCACCAGCCGGAGTAGTCGGGGCTGATCAGCGGGTCGAAGCCGGCCTGCTGCCCGGCGACCGGCACGCCGTACCCGCCGGTCGGCGCGGCCTGGTACACGACGTACGCCTGCGACGGGTCGTACTGCCCGCCGTGCTGGACCACCGGCGGGACGGGCGGGATCGAGCCCGGCGGGGGCCCGAGCGGCTCGCCGGCCGCGCCCGGGCCCGACGGCGGCGCGAACCCCGTGTCGCCAGAGGGTGCGGCGAAGCCCGACGGCGGCTGCGGCTCACCGGACGGCTCGTCGGGTCCCGGTGTCGTCGGGGGCTGCGTCATGTCTCCTCCGTATCGCCGGCCGCGCGGCGCGGCACGACACAGAAGAAGAAGATAGGGGCAATCCGCCGGACGCGACGACCCGTCCGGCGCTCAGGGCGACGGCGCGGGGACCATCTCGGCGTACACGATGGTCAGGACCAGCCCGGCCAGCCACACCCCGGCACTCCACCACACGGTGGCCCGCCCGGTCGCGGCGGGCTCCCGCCCGCGCAGCGTCATGACCGCGAGCACCGACGCGGCGACCATCAGCGCGACCCCGGCCCCCCACACGGTCCACGCCGCGGGGGTGCGGTGCACCTTCACGAGGCTGGCGCCGAGCAGGGACTTGCCGATCTCGGTCTGACCGAATGCGGCCTGCCCGATCGCGAAGACGAACACGGCGGTGAACAGCACGACGCTCTGTGCGATGGTCTTGCGCAGCGCCCGCAGCGGGTCGCGCCGAGGCGCGTGGTCCTCCGCGGGCGGTTCCGGCTCGGTCACGCGGAGACCCCCGCGGCCCGGCGATGCTCGGCGTAGCGCGGCGAGAACGTCTCCAGCAGCCGGACCGTCTCGGCGAACGGCAACTGGCCCGGGGCCGGGCGGCCGCCCATCGCGGAGTACGTGATCCGGGAGCCGAGCAGGGGGAAGAAGACCCGCGAGCCCGCGCCCTCGGCGCCCATGCCGATCACGATCATGGAGTCGTACCGCACGAGCAGCCCGGCGAGCACCCGCAGGTCCTCCGGCCCGAGCGCCATGGTGCTGATCTTGACGAGGTCGGCCCCGGCGGCCACGGCGGCCTCGACCGTCGCGCTCAGCGCCGCCTCGTCCGGGGTCGCGTCGAAGTCGTGGTGCGACACGATCACCAGCCGGTCGGCGGCGCGCGCCGCGGCGACCACGCCGGGCAGGAGAGCCGCCGAGGAGAGCTCCACGTCGACGGCGTCGACCTCGGGCAGGACCGCCTCGAACAGCGCCAGCCGCCGCGCGTCGTCGCCGGGCCAGTGGCCGCCCTCGGCCTTCGAGCGGATCGTGGCGAGGATCGGCAGGCCGGCGGCGCGGAAGGGCGCGATCGCGCGCAGGACGTGGTCGGGGTCGGTGCTGCGATACCAGTCGATGCGCAGCTCGGCGAGGTCGACCCCGAGCAAGGCGGCGCGCGCCGCGTCACCCTCGGCGTCGTCGTCGCCGAAGCTGACCGCGACGAGCGGCACCTCGCCGGCCAGGCGCTCGCGCAGCGTTGCCAGCGTTGCCATGGACTCCCCCTGCCTTTCGACAGAGGGAGTTTACGGGCCCGGACGCGGCCCAGAACGGCCAGGTGCTGTCGCGCCCGGCCCACCGCCGTACCGGTGGCCGGCGCGGTTGCGGGTGATCAGGGGTCAGCGCGGGGTCAGCAGGCCGATCGTCTCGAAGTGTTGCGTCATCGGGAAGCTGTCGAACGCGCGCAGTGCCGTCAGCCCGTAGCCATGTTCACCGAAGGTGCGCACGTCCCTCGCGAAGGCCGCCGGGTCGCACGCGACGTACGCCACGGCGCGCGGGCCGCGGGACGCGATCGACGAGACCACCGCCCGGCCGGCGCCGGAGCGTGGCGGGTCGAGGACCACCACGTCGACAGTGCGCCAGCTCGGGTTGGACAGCACCTGCGCCACGTCGCCGCGGACGAACGTCACGTTGCGCAGGTCTCGCAGGGCGCGCCGGCCCGACGCCACCGCGCGATGGTCCGACTCCACGACCGTGACGGGACCGCAGTGCGGGGCCAGGGCGGCGGCGAAGACCCCCGCGCCGCCGTAGAGGTCCCACGCCCGCTCCCTCTCCACCGGGCGCAACATGTCCAGGACCGTGGTCGTGAACGCCTCGACGGCGTGCGGGTGTACCTGCCAGAAGGCGCCCGGGTCCAGCGTCCACTCGTGGCCGGCGGCGTGCTCGCGGACCGGGGCGGCGGGGGACGTCACCCGGCCCGTGCGGGAGGCGCGCGTCACGGCCGCGGTGTCGCCGGACGAGGACACGACCGCCTCGATGGTCGCGCCCGGGGGCCACGTGCGGTCGAGAACCGGCAGGGCCTGGATCGCGGGATGGGCGATGCGGCAGCGGTCGACGGGGACGATGCCCGAGGAGCGGTGGCGGTGGAAGCCGGCCCGGCCCTCGGCATCGACGGCGTACTGGACCCGGGTGCGCCACGACAACGGCCCGCCGGGCAGCGCCTCCACCAGTTCCGACAAATCCGGCACAACCAACAAATCGGAAATATCCGAAACACCGCCGAGCCGCGTCAGCTGCTCGCGCAACACCTGCGACTTCAACCGCCGCTGGGCGGGCCACGACGCGTGCTGCCAGTCGCAACCGCCGCACGCGCCCGGGCCGGCGAACGGACACGGCGGGATGACCCGATCCGGCGACGGCAGGAGAATCTCCACCGCGTCGGCGCGCAGGAAGCCCTTGCGGCGGTCGGTGACCCGGGCCCGCACCCGCTCGCCCGGCAGGGCGTGGCGGACGAAGACGACCTGTCCCTCGTGCCGGGCGACGCAGATCCCGCCGTGCGCGACCGGCCCGATCTCGAGCTCCAGCAGTTCGGTGGCCATGCTCACGACTCGGGGGTGGCGGACGAGCGCGGCCCGCGCTTCGGGCCGCGACTCAGGGTGGCGTCGAGGCGGTCGATGTCGACGTCGCCGATGGAGCTGAGCTGCCACGGGACGCTGGTCACCATCACCCCGGGTTCGAAGAGCAGGCGGCCCTTGAGGCGCAGCGCGCTCTGGTTGTGCAGCAGGTGCTCCCACCAGCGGCCGACGACGTATTCGGGGATGAAGACGGTCACCACGTCGCGCGGCGAGTCGCGGCGCTTGTTGCGCACGAAGTCGAGGATCGGGCGGTTGATCTCGCGGTACGGGCTGTCGACGACGGTGAGCGGGACGGGAATGCCGCGCCGTTCCCAGTCCTCCTGCAGCAGGCGGGTGTCGTGGTCGTCGACGTTGACGGTGAGGGCGGTCAGGGTGTCCGGCCGGGTGGCCTGCGCGTAGGCGACCGCGCGCAGCGTCGGGCGGTGCACCTTGCTCACGAGTACGACCGCGTGATTGCGCGCGGGGAGCACCGGCCGGTCCTCGGAGGGGGTGAGCTCGCGGGCGACGGTGTCGTAGTGCTTCTTGATGCCGACCATCAGGAAGTAGATGACGATCATCGCGATGATGGCGATGTACGCGCCGAGCAAAAACTTGGTGATGAGGACCACGATGAGCACGGCGCCGGTCAGGGTGAGACCGACCATGTTGATCGCGCGGGACCGGATCATGTGGTTGCGCGCCTGCTTGTCGCGCACGGTGCGCAGCAGCCGGTTCCAGTGCCTGATCATGCCGGCCTGGGAGAGCGTGAAGGACACGAAGACGCCCACGATGTACAGCTGGATGAGCCGCGTGACCTCGCCGTCGAAGCCGACGATGAGCACCATGGCGGCCAGCGCCAGCAGGACAATGCCGTTGGAGAAGGCGAGCCGGTCGCCGCGGGTGTGCAGCTGGCGCGGCAAGTAGCGGTCCTGGGCGAGGATCGAGCCGAGCACCGGGAAGCCGTTGAAGGCGGTGTTGGCCGCCAGGAACAGGATCAGCGCGGTGATGACCGCGACCACGTAGAGCATGATCGACCCGGCGCCGAAGACGGTCTGGCCGAGCTGGGTGGTGACGGTCTTCTGCACGTAGTTGGCCGGGCCGCTCTCGATCTGGCTCGGGTCCTCGACGAACTTCAGGCCGGTCTTGTTCGCCAGCAGGATGATGCCGAGCAGCATCGTGATCGAGATCGTGCCGAGCAGCAGCAGCGTGGTCGCCGCGTTCTTGCTCTTGGGCTCCTTGAACGCCGGCACGCCGTTGGAGATCGCCTCGACGCCGGTGAGCGCCGCGCAGCCGGAGGAGAAGGTGCGCAGCAGCAGGAAGGCCATCGCCAGGGTGGTCATGTTGGTGTGCTCGGCGTGGATGACGAGGTCGGCGCTGGGCGCCTTGAGGTCGTGGCCGAGCACGAAGATCTTGAAGAAGCCGGTGAGGACCATCCCGATCATGACGATCATGAAGCCGTACGTCGGGATCGCGAACGCCGCCCCGGACTCCCGGATGCCACGCAGGTTCATGGCCGTGAGCAGCGCAATCGCGACGATGGAGATGACGACCTTGTGGGTGGCGACCCATGGCACGACCGAGCCGAGGTTCGCCACACCGGAGGCGGTCGACACCGCCACGGTGAGCACGTAGTCCACGAGCAGGGCGCTAGCCACCGCCACCCCGAAGCGCGAGCCGAGATTGACCGTCGCCACCTCGTAGTCGCCGCCGCCGGACGGGTACGCGTACACGTTCTGCCGGTAGCTCGCGACAACTGTGAGCATCACCACGGCGACCGCGAGCCCGATCCACGGCGAGATCGTCAGCGCGGTCGCGCCCGCGATGGACAGTGTCAGCAGGATCTCGTCGGGCGCGTACGCGACCGACGACAGCGCGTCGGAGGCGAACACCGGCAGCGCGATGCGCTTGGGTAACAAGGTGTGTTTGAGCCGGTCCGAACGGAACGGTCGGCCCAGCAGCAGCCGCTTCATCAGGGAGGTGGGACTGGCCACGACGTCTAAGCGTACGGGCCGCCCCTCCTCCCGATGCACCGGTGGCACCGCGCATGACATCCTCGTGTCTGAGTGCCGAGGGACACGGAGGCGGGGACGTGCACGTCGTGATCATGGGTTGCGGGCGCGTGGGTTCCACGCTGGCGCAGATTCTGGAACAGCGCGGTCACACCGTCGCGGTGATCGACATCGACGCCGACGCGTTCCGCCGGCTGGGCTCGGAATTCCAGGGCACCACGGTCACCGGGGCCGGCTACGACCGCGAGGTGCTGCTGCAGGCCGGCATCGAGCGCGCCGATGGGTTCGCGGCCGTCTCCTCGGGCGACAACTCGAACATCATCTCGGCCCGGGTGGCGCGCGAGACGTTCGGCGTGGACCGGGTCGTGGCCCGCATCTACGACCCGAAGCGCGCGGAGGTCTACGAGCGCCTCGGCATACCGACCGTGGCGACGGTGCGCTGGACGGCCGACCGGATGCTGCGCCACCTGGTGCCCGAGGGCAACGTGGAGGTCTGGCGCGACCCCACCAGCACCGTCTCCATCGTCGAGGTACCGATGCACCCCGACTGGATCGGGCACACCGTCGGACACCTGGAGCAGCGCAGCGGCGCCCGGCTGGCCTACCTCATGCGATTCGGCCTGGCGATGCTGCCCACCGAGTCCACCGTGATCCAGGACGGCGACCTCGCGTTCATGCTGCTCACCGATGAGATGGCCGGCTCCGTGACGAAGGTCACCACCTCCGCGCCCGAAGGGGGACATTGATCATGCGTATCGCGATCGCCGGGGCCGGCAACGTGGGCCGCTCCATCGCCAAGGAGCTCGTCGACAACGGCCACCAGGTCATGCTGATCGAGCGGGTGCCGCGGATGGTGCGGCCCGAGCGGGTGCCCGCCGCCGAGTGGATCCTCGCCGACGCGTGCGAGCTGTCCAGCCTGCAGGAGGCCGACCTCTCCTCGTGCGACGTGGTCGTCGCGGCCACCGGCGACGACAAGGTCAACCTCGTGGTCTCGCTACTGGCCAAGACCGAGTTCGCCGTACCGCGGGTGGTCGCCCGCATCAACCGCGCCGAGAACGAGTGGCTGTTCAACGAGCAGTGGGGCGTCGACGTCTCGGTGAGCAAGCCGCGGCTGATGGCGGCGCTGGTCGAGGAGGCGGTGTCGGTCGGCGACCTGGTCCGTCTGATGACCTTCCGGCAGTCCGAGGCCAACCTGGTGGAGATCACGCTGCCGGAGAACGCGCCGTACGTCGGCCACCCGGTCCGCGATGTCCCGCTGCCGCACGACACGGCACTGGTCGCGGTGCTGCGCGGGCGGCGGGTGCTGGTGCCGACCCCGGACGACCCGCTCGAGGCCGGCGACGAGCTGGTCTTCGTCGTCACGTCGGAGATGGAGGACTCGGTGCGCGCCGTGATGCTCGGAGAGGACAGCCTGGAGAAGGCCCGCGACCGGCGCGGTTCCTAGCCTGGCTCTCGCTTCGCTCGAGCATCGGTGGGGGGTTCCCACCCCACACCCCCCATGCTCGCTTCGCTCGCACTTCTGGCGGGCGCTTCGCGCGTTACTCGGCCTTTGGCTCGGCGGCCTCGTCGCGCAGGATGCGGCGGGCCTGCCAGACGGTGAGGGCGGCCAGCAGCGCATACGGCGGCCAGCCCAGCGCCAGGCGGGCGATGCCGAGCAGGTCGTCGGAGTTGGCGCCGGTGTCGCGGTAGAGCAGCACCTGCACGCCGAGCTTGAGCGCGTAGACGACCGCCCACAGCACCGTGAGCCAGACGAAGGCGCGGCGCAGCCGGGTGTTGTCATACCAGCGGGTGGTGCCGCCGTCCAGCGTCACCGACCACAGCCAGCCCACCAGCGGCCGGCCGATGAACACCGAGGCCAGCATGCCCACCACGTAGCCGACGGTGAGCAGCATGCCCGGCAGGTAGACGTCCTTGGCGTCGCCGCTCTTCCACGCGATGTACGCGCCGATCGCGATGCCGAACACGCCGTTGAGCGCGTGCCGGGTCGGCTCTCGGCGGGCGAGGCGGTAGACCGCCATCGACAGCGCCGCGCCGACGGCCACGATGAGCGAGGTGCGCAGCGACCACCAGTCGTAGTGCCCGCCCAGGAAGTTGACCACGATGAACAGCGTGATCGGAACGCTGGACTCGATGAGCCCCCGCACGCCGCCGAGCTGCTGGGACATCTGCACCGAGAACGGCGGTAGCGGCTCCTCTTCGTCCGCGGCGGTCTCGGCCTTGGTCTCGTTACCTGGCTGCATCCGGCCTCATCGTGGGGTTTCGAGCTCGTAGTACGGGTTGTAGAGCACCTTGCGGCCATCGCGGACCGCGATGCGGCCCTTCGCCCTGATGGCTCGGCCCGGCTCGATGCCGGCGATGTGCCGCCGGCCCAGCCACACCAGCGTGACCAGGTCGCTGCCGTCGAAGAGCTCCGCCTCCAGGGTAGGCAGGTTGGTGCGCGGGGTGTAGACCACCGTGCGTAGCCGGCCCTTGAGGCTCACCACCTGCCCCCGCTGACACGACAGCGCGGGCATGCTGCCGCACTGCTTCGCGTCGCGCTGCAGCTCCTCCGCATCGAGCTCGGAGTCGCTCGCGGTCAGCCGGCGCAGGAACCTTCGCAGGCCCCGCTCCGGCACCGCTTCACTGTCCGTGGCCATGATGACGGTGCCACCCTTCCCTTCGGCCGTCATGACACCCTCGCTACGACGGTACGCGCTTTTCCGCTATGTGCGACGTGGCCTGGGCGACGGCTTTCGGCGGGCGGCGTCCGCGCCGTTGGCACTCGCCTCGCCGGCCTCGTCCTCGCCGTCCTGCTGCTGAGCGCCGGCCTCGGTGACCTCCTTGGGCAGGTTCAGCGGCAGCGGCTCGCGCACCGGCATGGCCTCGTGGCCGCGCTCGACGACCAGGTTGCGCAGGCACTCCAGCAGCGGCGGGGCGACGGACGGGTCGGCCGCGGCCGGGCCCTGGAAGACGGCGCGGACCAGCCAGCGCGGGCCGTCGACGCCGACGAACCGGATGTCGGTCAGGCCGTCGGGGGTGCGGACCCGGGCGCGCAGCTCGGCGCCGTAGTCGCCCTCGACCTCCTCGGCCGCGACGCCGTCGTTGAACAGCTGCTTGCGGATCTCGCCGCGGACCTCGTCCCAGATGCCCTCGCTGCGCGGCGCGGCGAAGACGCCCAGCTGCAGCGCGCTTTCCTCGAAGACCAGCACGATCTGCTGGATCTTGCCGTCGTTGTCGGCCTGGACCCGCACCTCGACGCCGTCGACCGCGGGCACCTTGAGCGCGCCGAGGTCGAGCTGGGCGATGCCGGCGGGCGCCTCGGTCACGTCGTACGGGCCCTCGGCGCGCGGCGACTTGGCGGCGCGGGGCTCGTCGCCGTCCCCGGCCGCGGCGGCGTCCAGGTCGTCGTCGAACTGCTCGTCGAAGGCCTCCTGGCCCCGTGCGCCGCGCGTGTCCGGCTTGGCGTGCCGCCCGCTCCCGCGATTGCGCGAGAAGATCACTGCTCTGCCTCCAAGATCGCTGCCGGTGCGAGCCCGGCATGCCCGCCGGTGGACCCGTGGCCACCGGCCCCGCGCACAGTATCGGGAAGGTCCTCGACGACGTGGAAGTGTGCCCGCTCCACGCGCTGGATCACAAGCTGCGCAATCCGGTCACCACGGCATATCTTCGCCGATATCACTCGATCGTGATTGATGAGGTTCACGAGGATTTCGCCCCGGTACCCCGCATCCACGGTGCCCGGCGCGTTGAGCACCGTCACACCCATCCGCGCGGCGAGCCCGGAGCGCGGGTGCACGAGGCCGACGTACCCGGTGGGCAGCGCGATCGCGATCCCGGTGCGCACCAGCGCCCGCTCCCCCGGGCCGATCTCCACGTCCTGCGCCGCGAACAGGTCGGCCCCGGCGTCGCCCGGGTGCGCGTAGGCGGGCAGCGGCAGGCCCGGGTCGAGCAGCCGCACGTGCACGTCCATCACCATGCCTCCATCCTGCCGGGTCCGCTCGGCGCGCGAGCACGTACCCTCGCCTACGTGGCACAGCCGAACCCGTACCGTGAGCGACTCAGCCTGTCCTGGTGGCTGTGGCTGCCCGCGCTCGCCCTCGCGGCCGCGCTGGCCGCCGAGGTCAGGCTGGGCGCACCCGGCGCGGCCACGTGGGTCGCCTACCTGGTGCTGGTGCCGCTGACCATCGCCGGGCTCTGGCGGCTGGGCCGCGTCCGCGTCGAGGTGTCCAACGGCGAGCTGCGGGTCGACGACGCGCACATCCCGCTGCGGTACGTCGGCGAGGTGACCCCGGTGAACGCCGCGGACAAGCGCGACCTGCTCGGGCCGTATTCGGACCCGGAGGCGTTCGTCGTCCAGCGGCCGTGGATCGGCGGCGCCGTTCGGGTGGAGGTCCGCGACGAGGGCGATCCCACGCCGTACTGGCTGGTCAGCACCCGGCGGCCGGAGGCGCTGGCCGCCGCGATGCGGGAGGCTCAGGCCTCGATCACGCGCTGATCCGGCGGCGCGGCCAGGTCCTTGCGGATCTCGTGGCCCAGCGACAGGGTGGCGCGGCGGTTCAGGAAGCCGCCGACCGCGGCGCCGGTCAGGAGCGGGCCCAGGGTGCTCAGGTTGCGCCCGAAGCGCCTCAGCAGCCGGTCGCGCAGCTCCTTGCGCAGCGCGGTGCCCATCGCGGCCGCCACGCTGCCGCCGACCCGCAGCGGGTTGACCCCGCGGCGCTCGGCCCACGACTGGATCAGCGTGAACGCGCGCTGAGTGCCGTTGCCGGGGATCGGGTGCCCGTACACCGCGTGCAGCTCGCCGATGAGCTTCATCTCCACCGCCACGACCGCGACGGTCTCGGCGGCGAGCAGCACCGGCGCGGAGAGCAGGCTCGGCGTGGCGACCCACTCGACCGCGGCCAGGCCGCCGCCGGCCGCGCCGATGCCGGCGGTGACCCGCGAGGCGTTGCGGATGAGCCGCTCGGCCAGGGCGTCGCGGTCCAGGCCGGGGTGGTGCGCCCGCAGCGTGTCCAGGTCGCGCACGGGGATGTGCGGCGCGACGCGGGTCACCGTGTCGGTGATCCAGGCGATCGCCTTCTGGGGCCGGAACAGGTCCCTGACCCCCCGCTCGCCGAGCTCGATCCGGACCAGCCGGCCCAGCATGCGCCGGCGGTCCTCGGCGGGAACGTCCTCGCCGGTCAGCGCGACGACGGCCCGCGACAGCTCCGCCTCCTCGGCCGGCCCCGCGGAAGCACCCGCCCGCCCCTCCGGCTGGACGGGGGCGTTCTCGGCCGCCTCGTCGGCGGGCACCGGCTCGACCATCGTCAACCTCCGAGGGGTGCGGAAACGGTCGCCGCTTCAAACTGAAGCACGCCGCCGCCAGATTCGCGTGATCAACTCGTGGCCACGGCGCTCACGGCACCGGTCCTGCCGCGTGTGTGCGGCCACGCGGCAGAACGCTCACACGCACTCGCGGCAGATCAGCTCCCCGTTGCGCTCGGCGGCCAGCTGGCTGCGGTGGTGCACCAGGAAGCAGCGCGAGCAGCGGAACTCGTCGGCCTGCATCGGCAGGACCTTCACCGTCATGTCCTCGTCAGCGAGGTCGGCGCCCGGAAGCTCGAAGTTCTCGGAGAGGTCGGAGTCGTCGACGTCGACGGTCGCGGACTGCGCGTCGGTACGGCGGGACTTGAGCTCCTCGAGGCTGTCCTCCCCGAGGTCGACCTCGTCGCGACGTGGCGCGTCGTAGTCGGTGGCCATCGGTGTTCACACTCCCAATTTCATGTCGCCGGTCAGGTTGGGCGCCCGAAGCAACGTTCTCTTGTACGTCCAAGGGCGGCGTACCTTACCGCTCTTGGACGTTTGTTGTACGCCCACGCGCGGAAACTTGTTCCCACTGTGACCGAGGCGACACAACGATCTTGCCAGAGCGTGCCCGGAGGCCCGCCGCGCGGCGATGCGACGATACCGCCCGTCCGAGACTTCCGCGGGGAGTCGTCCCGCGACGCCGAGTAGGAACTTTGTGGTATGTCCGGTGGGGACTTCAGCAACTCTCGCGCGCAGGCGCTAACCTCTCCGGCAGCCAGAGCGTCTTCTCTGGTGAAGCAACGACGTTCGAGGCGGGCGCGGGAGCGAACCATGAGTTTTGCGCGGGTGAGAGCACTCGCGGTGATCGGCGTCCTTATCGTCGCCGCGGGGGTGTTTGTGATCGTCGCCGTGGTGAAGGACCGCCAGGGCGGATCGGCAGGAGACGCGACGAAGTGTGCCGAGGGATCGGTGATGGCCAACGCCAAACTGCCGACGCAGGAGGAGGTCAAGGTCACCGTTTTCAATGCCACCAACCGCACCGGCGCGGCCTCCGACGTGGCCAACGACTTCATCAGCCGGCGCTTCAAGGAGGCGAAGGTGGTCACCGCCGCGCCCAACCCGCCGGTGAACAAGCCCGGCGACACGGTCGCGGTGATCCGCTACGGCCCGCAGGCGGTCGGCGCGGCGTGGCTGGTGCGCGCCTACTTCCTCGACGAGGCGCGGACCGAGTTCGACAAGGCCCGCCAGGACGACAAGGTGGACATCATCCTGGGCGGCAGGTTCCGGCAGCTGCCGACGACGACCGAGGTCAACCAGGCGATCGCGGCGCTGGGCAACCCGGCGCTGCCCGAAGGCACCTGCGCCCGCGACGAGTGAGCGACGACACCCGAACACCGCCAGGACCTGAGCCCCGACGAAGCCTGAGGCACGACGACGCCCGAGCCACGTGACCGCGCAGCCCCCGGAGACACCGGGGGCCCGGTCAGCGTCCCCTCAACCGGCGAGCCCCAACCCGGCGGCCGCCTTCCGGAGGCGGGTGCCCGGTCATGGGGCGGTCGCGGCCTCCGGAGGGCGGGCGGCCGGTCACGGACCGCCGGCGGCGTCCAGCTCGCTCAGGCGGTCGTGGAGGGCGGGGTGCAGCCCGGGCGGGGCGGCGATGACCATGTCCGGGCCGGGCGGCGCGCCGTCCAGGCCGGTCACCAGGGCACCCGCCTCGGCCGCGACCAGCCCGCCGGCGGCGTGGTCCCAGGGGTTGAGACCCTTCTCGTAGTACGCGTCGAGGGTCCCCTCGGCGACCAGGCACAGATCGATCGACGCCGCGCCGAGGCGGCGGATGTCGCGGATGTGCCCGATCAGCCCCGCCAGCACCCGGGCCTGATGCAGCCTGCGCTGGGCCGCGTAGCCGAAACCGGTGCCGACCAGCGCCTGGGCCAGGTCGGTCTCGCCGGACCCGGCGAGCCGGCGGTCCCCGGCGAAGGCCCCGCCGCCCCGGGTCGCGGTCCACTCCCGGCCCGTCGCCGCGTTGCGCACGACGCCGGCCACCACGACTCCGTCGACCTCGGCGGCCAGGGACACCGCGTACTGCGGCAGGTCGTAGAGGTAGTTCACGGTGCCGTCGATCGGGTCGAGGATCCAGCGCACGGCGGCCCGGTCGCTCTCGCCGCCGTACTCCTCCCCGAACACCGCGTCGCCCGGACGCGCCTCGTGCAGCCGCTCGCGCACGTGCCGCTCGACCACACGGTCGGCGGCGGTGACCACATCGGTGGCCGTCGACTTGGTGGCGACGGCCGCGACGCCGTCGGCTCGCATTCGCCTTGCCAGGTCGCTCGCGGAACGGGCGACGGAGACGGCAAGGGCCAGAAGTTCGGCCGGTTGATCCATGGTCACCATCCTTACAAAGCCTCCTCGGGCCCTTCGTTGCCCATCCGTTCGGTCACAAGACGAGCGTTCAGCCCCCTCAAGAGGGGATGTTGGGGCGAGAGAGCGTTACAATTCACGCGCTGCCCGCTGTCGTTAGTGAATCCGCCCGGAGTCACGGCACACGGGCGCCACCAAAGCAACCCGGCCACTCAGCACGGCCGCGCCGTGCGCGAACCGGCCGCACCGGCCGTCGCTCGCTCATCGCACCGGAAGGTCGTTCGTGACAGCAGCTCACCAGCCCAGCGTTGACGTACGCTCGCTCGCCGACGCGCTGATTGCGCGTGCCGCCACCAACGGCGGTCATCTCACCTCGGCAGAGGTCGCGCAGGCGGTCGACACCGCAGACGTAACCCCAGCGCACGCCAAGAAGCTGCTGAGGAGCCTGGCCGAGGCGGGCGTGACCGTCGTGGTCGACGACTCCACTCACAGCCGGCGCCGGGTGGCCGCGGCCCGCTCCGCCACCCCGGCGTCCAGGGCGGCCACCGCCAAGGCCGCGCCGATCCGCACGGCACCCGTTGCCAAGCCGCTCACAGCCGTCGAGTCCGCACCGGAATCGGCGGCGGCGAAGAAGGTCCCAGTGAAGAAGGCCGCGCCATCGGCGCCCATCGCATCCGCAGCGGCTACCGCCGCGCCCGCCGCCGTGGCCTCGGCCGCGACACCGGCGAAGAAGGCCCCGCCCGCCAAGAAGGTGGCGAAGAAGGCGGCGCCCGCCGCGAAGAAGGCTTCCCCGGCGGGGTCGGCCGAGCCGGCCGCCCCGACGGCGGGCCCCGGCGACGAGCCGAATCCCGAGGAGCTCGACGACGCGGCCCTGGCCGCCGAGATCGAGGACGTCGTCGTCGAGGAGCCGGTCGAGGCAACCAAGGCCGCCGAGGCCGACGCCGAGGCCAACGCCTCCGACGACGACTTCGCGTGGGACGACGACGAGTCGGAGGCCCTGAAGCAGGCCCGGCGCGACGCTGAGCTCACCGCCTCCGCCGACTCGGTCCGCGCGTATCTGAAGCAGATCGGCAAGGTTCCGCTGCTCAACGCCGAGCAGGAGGTCGAGCTCGCCAAGCGCATCGAGGCCGGCCTGTATGCGGCCGAGCGCCTGCGGGCGGCCGAGGAGGCCGGCGAGCCGATGACCCTGCCGGCCAGCCGCGACTTCATGTGGATCTCGCGGGACGGCGAGCGGGCGAAGAACCACCTGCTGGAGGCCAACCTCCGCCTGGTCGTGTCGCTCGCCAAGCGGTATACGGGCCGCGGCATGGCCTTCCTGGACCTCATCCAGGAGGGCAACCTCGGCCTCATCCGCGCCGTGGAGAAGTTCGACTACACCAAGGGCTACAAGTTCTCCACCTACGCCACCTGGTGGATCCGCCAGGCCATCACCCGCGCCATGGCCGACCAGGCCCGCACCATCCGCATCCCGGTGCACATGGTCGAGGTGATCAACAAGCTCGGGCGCATCCAGCGCGAGCTGCTCCAGGATCTGGGCCGCGAGCCCACCCCGGAGGAGCTGGCCAAGGAGATGGACATCACGCCGGAGAAGGTGCTGGAGATCCAGCAGTATGCGCGCGAGCCCATCTCGCTCGACCAGACGATCGGCGACGAGGGCGACAGCCAGCTCGGCGACTTCATCGAGGACTCCGAGGCGGTCGTCGCGGTCGACGCGGTCTCCTTCTCGCTGCTGCAGGACCAGCTCCAGCAGGTCCTGCAGACGCTGTCGGAGCGCGAGGCGGGCGTGGTGCGGCTGCGGTTCGGCCTCACCGACGGCCAGCCGCGCACCCTGGACGAGATCGGCCAGGTGTATGGCGTGACCCGCGAGCGGATTCGCCAGATCGAGTCGAAGACGATGTCGAAGCTGCGTCACCCGTCGCGTTCCCAGGTGCTGCGCGACTACTTGGACTGACGCTGACTGACCGCTTGTTTTCTGCTCTGCGCGAACCCGGGCCGTCCCATTTGGGGCGGCCCGGGTGTGTTTCCGGTCACCGAGGGCATTACAAGAGCCGTGGCGACGCACCAACCCACTTGTGATCGCAGGCAAGGCGCGATAGGAAGCACGTAGCGGGTAGTTCGGATCCCATGTGGAGCGGACTCCCGGCACGACCGAAGTGTGACGTCGGTCCCGCACGCCGGGTGGGAACGATGTCGGGCAAGAGGGTGTTGAACCATCTGTGAACGACGCAAGGACGCGTTCGTCGGTGACGATCAGAGGAGGAAGGCGATGACCCCGACCCTCACGCCGCCGCCGGAGACGGCGGCACCCCCCGCCGCCGAGGAACGGTGCGACCGCTGCAACGCGGCAGGCAAACTTCGAATCAGGCTCGCCGAAGGCGGCGATCTGATCTTCTGTGGACATCACGCCAACAAGTACGCCGACCAGCTGGTCAAGATAGCTGCCGAGTATGCCGTGGCCCCGGACTTCTCGTGGCGCGGTTCGGAGCTTTCGGCCGGCTGACGCCGATACCGTTGCCGCAGGGCATCCCTTCGGGGACGCCCTGCGGTCGTTTTCAGCGTTTGAGGCCCTGGAGGCCCCACCCGGCCGCCGGGCGGCCCTCACAGGGTCTGGATCGTGGCGATGCGCTCTTCGAGCTGCTCGATGGTCGCCTGGGCGCTCGGCGGGCCCCCGCACAGCCGGCGCAGCTCGGCGTGGATCTTGCCGTGCGGCAGGCCCGTGCGGTGATGATGCGCGGCGACCAGCGTGTTGAGCTGCCGGCGCAACACGATGCGCCGCTCCCCCGCGGTCCGCGGCTGCGCCGGGACTTCCGGGGCGGCCGTCGCCGTCGCCGCGGGCCCCCGCCGACGCTCGGCCGCCGCCTGCTCCGCCTGCCGCTTGGACAGCAGCGCCGAGACCTGGTCCGGGGTCAGCAGGCCGGGCAGCCCGAGGTACTCCTCCTCCTCCGGCGTCCCCGTCTGCGCCGGCAACCCGAACGTCGCCCCGTCGAAGATGACCTGGTCGAGCTCGGCCGTGGCGGACAGGGCCTCGAAGCTCTTCTCCAGCTCACCCGAGGCCTTCTCCTCGCGGTTGGCCCGCTCCAGCTCGTCGTCGTCGAAGCCGTCCTTGCTCTTCGGCTCGCCGAGCACGTGGTTGCGCTGCGCCTCCATCTCGCTGGCCAGCTCGAGCAGGTGCGGCACGCTGGGGACGAAGACCGTCGCCGTCTCGCCGTGCTGGCGGGCGCGCACGAAACGGCCGATCGCCTGGGCGAAGAACAGCGGGGTGGAGGCGCTGGTCGCGTACACGCCGACGGCCAGGCGCGGGATGTCCACGCCCTCGGACACCATGCGGACCGCGACCATCCAGCGCTCGTTCGACGCGCTGAACGTGGCGATGCGGCCGGACGCACCCACGTCGTCGGAGAGGACCACGACGGCCTTCTCGCCGGTGATCTCGCCCAGGACCTTCGCATAGGCGCGGGCCGACTGCTGGTCGCTGGCGATGACCAGGCCGCCGGCGTCCGGCATACCGCCGGCGCGCAGGTTCTGCAAGCGGGAGTCGGCGGCGCGCAGCACCTGCGGCATCCAGTCGCCGGTCGGGTCGAGCGCGGTGCGCCAGGCCTGCGCGATCAGATCCTGGGTCATCGGCTCGCCCAGCCGGGCGGCCAGCTCGTCGCCGGCCGACGTCCGCCAGCGGGTCTCGCCGGAGTACGCGAGGAAGATGACCGGGCGGACGACGCCGTCGCGCAGCGCGTCCGAGTAGCCGTAGACGGTGTCCGAGCGCGACCGGGCGATGCCGTCGGACCCGCGCTCGTACTCCACGAACGGGATCGGGTTGTCGTCCGAGCGAAACGGCGTGCCGGTGAGCATCAGCCGCCGCACGGCCGGCTCGAACGCGGCCTTCACCCCGTCGCCCCACGACTTCGAGTCGCCGGCGTGGTGAATCTCGTCCAGCACCACCAGCGTGCGCCGGGTGACCGTCCGCCGCTTGTGTACGGCGGGGGCGATGCCGACCTGCGCATAGGTGACGACGGTGCCGTGGAAGTCGGAGGCGGCATGCACGTCGGAGTTGCGGAACCCGGCGTCGAGGTCGATGCCGACCCGGGCCGCGGCCTGCGCCCACTGCGTCTTGAGGTGCTCGGTCGGGGTGACCACCGTGAGGTTGTCGATGGTGCCGTCGCCGAACAGCTCCAGCGCGACGCGCAGCGCGAACGTGGTCTTGCCGGCGCCGGGCGTCGCGACGGCGAGGAAGTCCTCGCGATTGCCCCGCAGGTACTCCATCAGGGCCTTGCGCTGCCACACCCGGAGCGTCTGACCTTGCTGCACCACCGGACGCGGCGGCATGCGGCACCCCTCCCCCGTCGATACGTCACCTGTCGCGCGGTCCTGTCGCCCCGGCCCGTTGATCCGGGCTCGGGCACATGAAAACGCCCTCGCGTCAGCGCGGACCGCGAAGGCGTTGACAGCCTAGCGGGCGTCGGTCCGGCGATGTGCCGAACCGAGCCGAACGTCACGGAGTGGGGTCGTCGTTCTGAACCACGTTCTCGTAGATGTCCTTGCACACGGGGCAGACCGGGAACCGGCTCGGGTCGCGCGAGGGCACCCAGAGCTTGCCGCACAGCGCCCGCACCGGCGTCCCCTCGATCATGGCCTGCATGATCTTGTCCTTCGGCGCATAGTGCGAGAACTTCTCGTGGTCGCCGGCGTCGTAACGGTAATCGGTGCTGGTCTGCTCTTCGACACGCTCGTCGGTGAGAGTCCCGCCACCGTTCTCGGGAGTGGTCGTCACGGCTCCAGTCTGCCAGGCTCGGCGCGAATTGGCCCGCATCGGCGGGGCTATGGTGGGCTGGTGATCAACCACGCCATCCGCTTCGGCCCACATGTCGAGGCAGCCCGCAATGCCGGCGCGCCGATCGTCGCGCTGGAGAGCACCATCATCTCGCACGGCCTGCCCCGCCCGGCCAACCTCACCGTGGCGAAGGAGATCGAGGCGACGGTCCGCGCGGCCGGCGCCGTGCCCGCCACCATCGGCATGATCGGCGGCGAGATCGTTGTGGGGCTCGACGACGCCGAGATCGGACACCTGGCGGCGAGCGACGACGTGGTCAAGCTGTCCGTGCGCGATCTCGCCCCGGCCGCCGCCACCCGCGCCGACGGCGCCACGACGGTCGCCGCCACCTCCGCGATCGCGACCCGCGCCGGCATCGCCGTCTTCGCCACCGGCGGCCTCGGCGGCGTGCACCGCGGCGCGGCGTCCACCTTCGACGAGTCCGCCGACCTGACCGCGCTGTCCCGCCTGCCGATCACGATCGTCTGCGCCGGCGTGAAGTCGATCCTCGACGTCGGCGCGACGCTGGAGCGCCTGGAGACGCTGGGCGTCAGCGTGGTCGGCTACGGCACCCGCCGCTTCCCCGGCTTCTACCTCACCGATGCCGGTTACGACCTGGACTGGTCGGCCGGCGACCCGGAGGCGGTGGCCGAGATCATCCGCGCGTCCCTCACGCATGACCTGCACCGCGGCGCCCTGGTCGTGGCCAACCCGCTGCCCGTGGGCGAGCAGCTCGACCCGGCCCTGCACGACCGGGTGCTGGCCGAGGGCCTGGCCGGGCTGGAGCGCGACGGCATCACCGGCAAGGAGGTGACGCCGTACCTCCTGTCGCACTTCCACGCCGCGACCGAGGGCCGGAGCCTGGACGTGAACGTGCGCATCATCCTGCGCAACGCCGATCTGGCCGCCCGCATCGCCGCGGCCCTGTGAGCCGGCAGCGCCGGTGTCGGCCCGGCGGCGGCGCGCGGTGAGCGTGGTGGTCATCGGCGACGTCGTCACGGACATCCTGACCGTGCACGAGGGCCCGCTCGCCATCGGCTCGGACACGATCGCCGAGGTGCGCATCGGCGGTGGCGGGTCGGCGGCCAACACCGCGGCCTGGCTCGCGGCGGCCGGGTGTCCGGTCGTCTTCGCCGGGGTCGCGGGCGATGACGGGCCGGGCGACGCGCGGGTCGCCGAGATGCGCGCCGCGGGCGTGACGACGAGCGTGCGGCGGGTGGCCGGGGCCGCGACCGGGACCGTGGTCGTGCTGACCTCCGACGCCGAACGCACGATGTTCACCGACCGGGGGGCGAACCGGCTCCTGGACCGCTCCGACGTCGAGCGGGCGCTCGGGCTGCCCGGGGTGCGGCACCTGCACCTGTCCGCCTACGTGCTCTTCGACGCCGACTGTGCCCCGGCCGGGAGGTACGCGCTCGCGGAGGCCCGCCGCCGGGGGCTGACCACGAGCCTGGACGCCGCCTCGGCCGCTCCGCTGGAGCGCATCGGGGCGAGCGCGTTCCTGGCCTCGGTACCGCGGCCCGGCATGCTGTTCGCCAACCTGGACGAGGCCCGGGTGATGGCCGGGCCCGGCGGCGGGGCGGACACCGCGACGCTGGCGCGGGCCTTGCTGGCCCACGCGGACGCGGTCGTGGTCAAGTCGGGGCCCGGCGGCGCCACCTGGGCGGCCCCGGGTGAGGTCGTGCACGCGCCGGCGGTCGCGGTGGCCGGGGTGGTGGACCCGACCGGGGCCGGCGACGCGTTCGCGGCGGGCTTCCTGGCGGCGTGGCTCGGCGGCGCCGGGCCGGAGGCGGCGCTGGACCGCGGCAACGAACTCGGCGCGCGAGCGGTGTCGCGGCTGGGCGGGCGCCCCTGAGCGCCCTGACGTCACGGCCGCGACGACGGCCCCTGACGCCGGCCGGACGGCGCCGGGCCGGCATCAGTCCGGATCGATGATCCGGTGCTCGCGGTCGTCGAGGGCGTGACCCGGGTCCGGGTGGGACGTCGGGCGGCGGCGCAGCCGGTTGCGGAGCCGGTTCTCCGGGCGCGGTGGCGCGTCGTTGGCAAGCAGCACGGCGATCATCGGCAGCCCGACGCCGCCGAGCAGGCAGACGGTGAGCCAGAGCCACAGCAGGGGCGGGCGGGTCGCGACCAGGATGGCGGCCACCACGATGCAGGCGGCGCGCAGGAGCATCATGAACACGTATCGCACCTCACGGGCGCGAAGCTCCTGTTCGGGGCTGCGCGCCGCATCGGTGATCAACTGTGGTCGTACCCTGCGGGCCATTACCCCCGAGTCTGCCACGCCCCCGCGGCCGACCGTGACTCAGGTGGCGGTCGGTTTCGTGGGTGGATTCCGCTGCGCGGGGTAGGCCGATCCTTCGTAGCTCTCCAGGCCCGCGGCCACGCTCGCGCCCTGCTCGCGGGTCGTGGTCCCGGTGGCCAGCAGGTCGCGGATCTCGGTCAGGAGGCGGATCTCGTCGCTCGGCGCCTCCGGTTCGGGCGCGAGGCCGCGCTTGCGGCGCTCGGCGAGCTTGTTCATGGGCAGCACGATCAGGAAGTACACCGTCGCGGCCGTGAGCATGAAGGTGATCACGGCGTTGACGAACTCGGGCCATTTGAGCACCTGGTTGCCGATCGGGAGGCCCTGGGCGTCTTCGATGCCGATACCGCCGGACAGCTTGACCAGCGGCTGCAAGAAACCGTCGGTGAACGCGGTGACGACGCCGTTGAAGGCGGCGCCGATGACGACGGCGACGGCAAGCTCGATGACGTTGCCGCGCGAGATGAAATCCCGGAAACCTTTCAGCACGTAGGCACCTTACGGCCGGGCGGGACGCCATGCACATTCCCGCCGGGCCGGATCCCGTGTGACGCTCGCGCGGGAGCGCTCTCGGCCCATCGCGCCGCGGCGGGCGAGGTCCATGCGGCAACTATGACAAATTCGATGGCGTCATCGGGCCAGCAATGCCGCCGGTCACGAGAAGATGAGATGACTGAATGAATGGGGAGGTTCATGATCCAGCTGCTGTCGCCCGACGGCACGCTGCGCGCGGACGAGCGCGCGCCGCTCGACGTCACCCCGCGGCTGTGCCGCGACCTGCTGCGCGACATGGTGCTCGCCCGGCGCTTCGACGAGGAGGCGCTCGCCCTGCAGCGCCAGGGCGAGCTGGGCCTCTGGCTGATGTCGCTGGGGCAGGAGGCGGCGCAGGTCGGCTCGGTGCGGGCGCTCGCGCCCGGTGACTACGTGTTCCCCAGCTATCGCGAGCACGCAGCCGCGCGCTGCCGGGGCGTCGGCACCGCCGAACTGCTGGCGCAGTGGCGCGGCGTGACGCACGGCGGCTGGGACCCGGCCCGCTACCGGTTCCACATCTACAGCCTGGTGCTGGGCACACAGACACTGCACGCCGCCGGATACGCGGTCGGCGTCCGCCTGGACGGCGCCAGCGAGATCGTGCTCGCCTACTTCGGCGACGGCGCGAGCAGCCAGGGCGACGTGAGCGAGGCGCTTAACTGGGCCGCGGTGGCCGGCGCCCCGGTGATCTTCTTCTGCCAGAACAACCAGTGGGCGATCTCCACCGGCACGAGCCGGCAGATGGCCGCTCCGCTACACCGCCGCGCCGAGGGCTTCGGCCTGGAGGGCCACCTCGTCGACGGCAACGACGTGCTCGCCGTGCACGCGGTCACCGCCCGGGCCGCTGAGTCGGTACGACAGGGCGGGCGCCCGGTCCTCATCGAGGCGACCACCTACCGCATGGCCGGGCACAGCACCTCCGACGACCCGCGCCGGTATCGCTCCGACGACGAGGTCGAGGCGTGGCGCCGGCGCGACCCGATCGCCCGCCTGGAGCGGCTCGTCCGCGCCCGCGACTGGGCCGACCAGCGCTTCTTCGACGAACTCGAGGAGGAGGCGGCGCAGGTCGCGGCCGAGACCCGGGCCGCGTGCCTGGCGCTGCCCGACCCGAAGCCCGAGGACATCTTCCGGTTTGCCCTGACCGAGGAGACGGAGCTGCTGCGCGAACAGCGGGAATGGATGGAGGCATACCGCACGTCATTCACGGCGCATTGATGGCGCCGTCCTCGGCTTGTATGGCGTGCCATACGACATAGACAAACATCGTTGACGCGACCAATTACAGCGTCCGGCAGTCAGGCCGGCTCGCGCGCCGCTCTCCGTCATCGCGGCGAACACATCGGCGCGGCAAATGGGTCACCTCTGGCCCGATCCGGACCATGGAATCCGGGCAGGAATCCCGGGCTAAATCCTGCAGATTAGCACGTTGAGCCACCACGCCTCATGAGTGCACGGCAGCGCCCAGGCCCGCCACAAATCGACTTGGCTTGCTCTCAGTGATCAATCCAGCACGACTGGATCATCGCGGCGGGATCCCCCGCGCCGCATCGCCGCACCTCAGCCATCAGCGCTCCGCGCATCATATCTGATTAGCGCTCGCTAAGGTCACTGTCAGCGACAAATTGGCGCCTCATTGTGAGCATCATCTCACTCGACTCAGCGTTATCAGTCGACCACGATGTTGGCGCAGGAAAGATCCTCTAGCCGACCGAGTCGACGTCAGACCGCGCTGCCCGAATCTCCGACACCGCCGATTGCGACGCCATGGCGTCAGCAGCACCCGCAGCAGAGGCGCGATCAACCCCGAACGCCATGCGTACGTCACGAGCAAACGCGAGGCGAAGCCGATTTGATCAACCTGGGAGGACCGGTTCATGGATGGTTTGTCCGTATTTGAACGCTTGAGTGGCCAGTTGACACGCTTATGCGATGTGGTCGAACTCGATCCGGATGCACCTGTGGACCTACTGAGGGACCTGCTCGGTCCGGTCGGATCGCGTCGGTTGTCAGATCCGCCGGCGTGGCCGTCGGACGTCGCGGACGATCACACGCCCGTCGAGTTCTCGATCGCGTACAACGAGGGAGAGCCTCCCTCGTTGAGAATTCTCGGCGAGGCGATGGGTTCGCCACCCGGCGTGCTGACGAACCTGTCCGCCGCACACGAATTCCTCCGCACGCAGGCCCATCGGTTCGGCCTGTCCACGTCGCGCTTCGATCGCGTCCAGGATCTCTTCGCCACGGAGCATTCCCAGGCAGAGTTCTCCCAGTGGTGGTCGCTGGTATTTCGCAGCGACCGACGGCCCGAGCTCAAGGTGTACTTCAATCCTGAGGTCTCGGGAGCGCAGCGAGCGCCGGAACTGGTGGCCGAAGCGTTGCGCCGGCTCGGGCTGGGCACGGCATACCAGGCCATGCTGGACCATGCTGTACGGCCCGGTGAGCTGGGCCAGGGTGATCGGCTGACGTTCTTCGCGCTGGACCTGCACGACGGTCCGCACTCCCGCGTCAAGCTCTACCTCACCCATCACGACGCCGAGGTTTCGGACGTGGTTCGGGCGGCCGGCGTGGTCGACGGCGTGGACGTGGCGGCACTCGCCGAGTTCTGCGCGGTGGCCGGGGGCGGTCCCGGCCCTTTCGGCGGCCGCCCGCTCGTGGGCAGCTACACCCTCACAGGGGATGCCGACACGCCGGTTGGCTACAGCTTGTACGTACCGATTCGAAGCTACGTCCACGACGACGAGGAAGCCCGGGACCGGGTGGTGGCGTTGCTCGCCCGGCACGGGTTCGACAGCTCAGCCTTCGATCGGGCACTCGCCGCGGTGACGCAGCGGCCGCTTCGCGCCGGTGTCGGGCTGATCGCGCACGTCTCCCTGCGTCTGGGCCCGCCGCGACCAGGTGTGACCGTCTACCTGTCCTCCGAGGCGTACCAGGTGACTCCGCCGCGTCCACGGCAGACGCCGCCGCTTCGGAGCATCGCGAAGCGCCCGGTCACACAGACCGCCGCCTGACACCGTGACTTCGAGGAGCGCGTTGTGAATATTCCGCTGCCGCCGCCATGGCGGATCAAGGTCGTCGAAGAGATTCCGTTCCTGAGCGCGGAGGAACGCCGGCTGGCCTTGGCCAAAGCCGGCTACAACCCGTTCAACCTGCGCGCGGACCAGATCACCATCGACCTGCTGTCCGACTCGGGCACGGGCGCCACCTCGGCCGCCCAGGAGGCCGCCGCCGCGCTCGGCGACGAGTCCTACGCGGGAGCACGATCGTGGTTCCGGTTCCGCGATGAGGTCCGCGACCTCACCGGGTATCCGCACATCCTGCCGGTTCACCAGGGCCGCGCCGGTGAGCGCATCCTGTTCACCAGCCTGCTCGGACCCGGCCAGATCTGCATCAGCAACACCCACTTCGACACCACCCACGCCAACGTCGAGCTCGTCGGCGCCGAGCCACGGGACCTGCCGTGCCCCGAGGCGGCCGACCTCGACAGCGCGGAGCCGTTCAAGGGCAACATCGACCTCGCCGCGCTCGAACGGACCCTGACCGGGCCCGAAGGACCCAAGGTCGGCCTGGTCCTGATGACCATCACGAACAACGGCCTCGGCGCGCAGCCGGTGTCCATGGCCAACCTCGAAGCCGCCGGCGAACTGTGCCGGCGCCACAGCGTGCCGTTCTTCCTCGATGCGGCACGGTTCGCCGAGAACGCCTGGCTGGTGCGCGAGCGGGACCCCGCCTACGCCGACTGGACACCGCGGCAGATCGCCACCCGTGCGTTCCAGCTCGCCGACGGATGCCTGGTGTCCCTGAAGAAGGACGGGCTGACGGCCATCGGGGGGTTCATCGGCCTGCGCGACGACGACCTCCACTCGGCGTGCGAGGCGAACCTGATCGCGACCGAAGGGTTCTCCACCTACGGCGGGCTGGCCGGCCACGACCTGGAACGGCTTGCCCAAGGGCTGCGGGAGGTGGTCGACCCGGCATACCTGCGGTCCCGGGCCGCCTCTACCGCCCGGCTGGCACAGATGATCAACGATGCCGGCGTGGAGACCATCCAGCCGCCCGGCATCCACGCCCTGTACCTCAACGCCGGCAGGCTGCTGCCGCACCTGTCACCGCGCGAGTTCCCGGGCCACTCCCTGGGGTGCCAGCTGTATCTCGACGGGGGCATTCGCTGCGCCGAGCTCGGGTCGCTGTATCTGGGCGGCATGGACGACGCGCACCGGCTGGTGACGCCGGCGCCCTTCGAACTCGTACGGCTGGCAATCCCACGCCGGGTCTACACCGACGCCCACCTCGAATACGTGGCCTCGGTGCTCGCCGGCATCGCCAAGGCACCCGAGCGCGTCCGCGGGTACCGGATCGTCTCATCGCCGCCTCTGCTGCGCCACTTCAAGGTGAGGCTGCAGCCACTGTAGGCCGCGATCTCGACCCTCATGAGGGAGCACTGATGCGCAGAGTCCTGATCGTGGGCGCCGGCCAATGCGGCCTGCTGCTCGGCCACGGCCTGCTCCAGGCAGGCGACTACGAAGTGACCATCCTGACGGCACGAACCCCCGACGAGATCCGTGAGGATCGGCCGACCTCCACCCAGGTCATGTTCGGCCCCGCGGTGGCCATCGAACAGCGGCTCGGACTCGACCTCTGGGCGGACGAGACGCCGGACATCGCCGGGCTGCACTGGACCGTCGCCTCCCCCGCCGGCGACCGCCTCGACATCCACGGCGCGCTGGACTCACCGGCGCGAAGCACCGACCAGCGGGTCAAGATGGCCGGCTGGCTGGAGTTGTTCGAGAAGCGTGGCGGGACCGTCCACACCGCGAACATCAGCATCGGCGAGCTCGACGAGATCGCCGAGTCCGGCCGTTACGACCTGATCGTCATCGCCGCCGGCCGCGGCGACCTGACGGCACTGTTCGACCGGGATCCGTCTCGCTCCCCGTACACCACACCGCAGCGCGGTCTGGCCGCCGCCTACGTCAATGGCATGGACCGCGAGCCGCACACCGACCTTTGGCCCAACGTCACGTTCACCGTCTTGCCCGGCGCCGGCGAGCTCATCCTCATCCCGGCGCTGACCACGACGGGGCCGTGCGACATCCTGTTCTGGGAGGCCGTACCCGGCGGGCCGCTGGACGTGTTCGGCGACCGTCCCGACCCGGATGAGCACCTGGCGCGGGCCGTCGGCCTGATCCGCGAGCACACCCCGTGGCTGTACGAGCGCTGTGCCCACGTCGAGTTGACCGACTCCCGCGCCACCCTGACCGGCCGCTTCACCCCCACCGTGCGGCGACCGGTCGGCGAACTGCCCTCCGGCGCGCTCGTCCTGGGCGCCGCCGACGTGATCGTCACCAACGACCCCGTCGTCGCGCAGGGCGCCAACGCCGCCGCGCGTTGTGCCGACGCCTACCTGACCGCGATCCTCGAGCGCCACGACGACGATCCGTTCGACCGTGACTGGATGCACAGCACCTTCGAGCGGTTCTGGGTGGGCACCGCCGCGCAGATCACCAACGTGAGCAACGGGATGCTCCAGCCGCCGCCCGAACACATCCAGCGCATCCTGGGCGCGGCGGCACAGCACCCCGAGGTGGCCAATCGCCTCGCCAACGGGTTCGCCGACCCGAACCGGCTCGTCGACTGGTTCATGACACCTGAGGGCGCCGACCGCTACCTCAGCCAGATCGCGGCCCATTCGCCGGCCGACGCCGGCCATTAGCCCTGATCCGATGCCCGGCCGGCTTGCGGCGGCCGGGCATCGGAGCGATCCGAACCCGCGTGCGTGACGAACGCCGTCGAACGACCGGTCAGCCGACCGGCAAGCGCGCCATCGCGTGCCGGATCAACACGATCAATGCCTGCTTGCTGGACGCCTTGTCCCTGGCGTCGCACCACAGGAGCGGAACGGAGGCATCCAGCTCCAATGCCTCGCGAATCTCTTCCTGGGTGTACAGGCACTCGCCGTAGAACCGATTGATGACGGCGATGAACGGGATGCCTCGCCGCTCGAAGTAGTCGATGGCGGGAAAACTGGTGCCGAGCCTTCTGGTGTCGACCAGCACGATCGCACCGACCGCACCCTGCGCGAGCTCGTCCCACATGAACCAGAATCGGTCCTGTCCCGGCGTGCCGAACAGGTAGAGCACGACGTCCGGGCTGATGGTGATGCGCCCGAAGTCCAGGGCAACCGTGGTGTTCGTCTTGCCCTCCACGCCCGTCACGTCATCGACGCCGACACTGGCCTGGGTAAGGACTTCCTCCGTGGTCAACGGCGGAATCTCGCTGACCGATCCGACCAAGGTGGTCTTACCGGTGCCGAAGCCGCCCGCCACGACGACCTTGACCGATTTGCGATCCACGTGTATCAGTCCCTCTGCTTAGATTCGTTCGAGACCGGCAAGAACCTCTTCCAGCACCCAAAGATCCGCGATCCTCTCCTGGGCGGGAGATCCGACGCCTAGATACCCCTGATCGAGGAGCACATCGACCATGACCTTCATGATGGCCAGCGGGAGATGCAGGTACGCGGACAGCTCGGCGATGGACATCCAGTTCGTACACCGTCTGACGATCTCCTCGTACTCCGGCTCCAGCCGCTGTGCACCGGGTAGGAGGGCGATGACCTGAGTCGCCAAGTCCAGGCTGGTGTTGCGCGGACTCGTCTGCCCATTGACAAGGATGTACAGGGGGACGAGCCGGCCCGCCTCGGCCGGGTCGTCGCCTTCCCACATGTCATACGCCATGGCCCGTGCCAAGTTGACCGTTTGCCGTGAGCGCGGCCGAGCGCGCCTCGGTGCCGAGATACTCGCCGATGCGGGTCACCAGGCGTCGCACCTCGTAGGCAACCGTTCCCATGTCGACATTCGGCTCGCACAGCACAGCCAGGCGAGCATGGTGGCCCGCGGCGGCAAGAAACAGGATGTGATCGTGATATTCGACGACGATCTGATCCACCGGCCCGCTGCCGATTCGCCGGCCTATTCCCGCTGCGATGCTGTACAGCGAAGCCGAACCGGCGGCCACGATCTCCGCCGTGTCTTGCAGCAGCGACGTGGATTTCTGAACGATCAGCCCGTCGGTGGACACGACAACCGCATAGGCAACATGCGGAACCTCCACAAGACCGTCCAGCATCCACGCCAGATCATGTTGCTGTGCTGAGTGGGTCACGCCATCCCGCCTTGATCAGCTCTCGTACGTGTGTTGTTGTTGACAGCCAGACCTTCGGCCCGTCCCTTTTGGTACCGCGCATACCGATCCCGGGAATCCTCCGGCGACCTCGTGGGCGCCGTGGTCGCCTGCGGGCCGGTTGCCGGTGGCTCGTCGTCGCGCAGCTCGGGCACGAGGTGATGTTGAGGCTGGCGGTGGGGTAGTGCCGGCCGGTCAGCGGCTTTCGGTCCGGGCGAATCGGTGCCGGCCACGGGAGCCACCGGGGATTGCCGGGGAACGCTTGCGCCGGTGCGTGGATGGTCGCTCATCATGCCGCCCATAGGGTCGGGTCGTCGGCTTGCACCGGCGTTGTCATCACGCACACCCGCTGCTGATCCGTTCGGGCCCGTCGCGGCCGCGGCAGCAGGGGGACGCACATCGTAGCGAGGGACGTCGTCCAGAGGTGACGCCGACGCTGCCGCCGGGACCGAGTGGGCGCCGGTGTTCATCCACTCATCGGGTACGCCGGGCTCGGCGGGCTGGATGCCGCCGGTGGGCTCGCCGGCGAGCACCCGCTCGGGCAGGAGCACGATCGCCAGCAGCCCGCCGTAGGCCGACTTGCGGAGCCCTACCTGCACGCCCTCACGCTTGGCCAGCTCGGCCACGACGTACAGGCCGACCTGCTTGCCGCCCTCCAGCTCGGTCACATCCGGCGTGGGTGCGGTCGCCAGCAGCATGTTGGCGCGTTCCACGGCCTCTGGCGCCATGCCCACGCCGGCGTCCTCGATCTCCACCGCGACGCCGTGTGGCACCGGGACGCACGTGACCCAGACCGTTGTCGTCGGCGGGGAGAAGGCGAGCGCGTTGTCGAGCAGTTCGGCCAAGAGATGGATGGTTCCGGCGACGGCCGGTCCCGTCACCGCCACATCCGGTGCGCTGCGCAGCGAGAGTCGCTGGTACTGGTGCGTTTCCGCGAATGCCGCCAGCAGCGCCCGGCGCAGGGGCACCGGGTTCTTGAAACGCCGGCCGATCTGCCCACCGGCCAGGATGACGAGGTTTTCCAGGAAGCGCCGAGTCTGGTTGAGCTGGTGGTTGACGTCGAACAGCTGCGTGAGCAGTTTCTCGTCGCCGATCCGGCTCTCCAGGTCCTCGATGACCATGAGGCCGCGTTGCAGCGGACGCTGAGGGCGGCGAGCGACGCCCATCAGCATCTCGGTGCTGGCAGCCCGGGTCTTCGCTTCGTCGATGGCGGCACCCGCCGCGACCCGCAGCGACCGGTTGATGATGTCGGCGACCTGGCCGATCTCGTCGGCTCCGTAGTCCCGTGCCGGAAGCTCGACCTCAAGGTCAACCGCTTCCCGTCGACGCAACCGGTTCATCATGGCCGGCAGCCGCTCATCGACCGTCTCCGCGGCATCCTTGCCCAGCCGGGCCAGGCGGACGGACAGCCCCTGGTCCACCAGGACCTGCGACCGACGGACCGACCAGAGGATCGCGCCGACCGCGATCGCCAGCGCGACGAAGCTTCCCAATGACGCGAAGAGCAGCTGATTGTTGCCGGTCCTCAGCGTCCGGGCCGAAACCTGATCGGCTTGCAGAACGGTCAGGCCGACCAATTCGTCGGAGACCTGGCGGGTGAGCGTCTGCCAACGAGCCAGGTCAACGGACAGGCCACGAGGCACGCCATTGCGCCACGGGCCGTTGACTATGACCGAATTCTCCGCGGCGGCCAACTGTTTCCAGGCATCGCCCGCGGCGAGACTCTCATACCCTTGACGTACCTCTGGCTCCATGTGTGGCGCGACGGTGGTCAGGCCGAAACGGTAGGCGCTCACCAGGCTCACGAACTCGAGATGTTCCTGATCGCTGAGCGCACGAGCGCCGAACGCGGCCTCAATCAACGATCCGGCCCGGGACATCAGGTCGCTGGCCCGCCACACCTCGGTCGCCGCGATGCCGCCCTTGGTCGCCGTGGCATCGGGCACCATCCGGGCCTGAGTGTCGAAAAGCGCGGTCGCGGCATCGAGCAGCTCGTTGTAGAAGTCGTACGCCGGCTGCACGCCCGACGACCTGGAATCGATCGCGGTTCGTATGCCTGGAAGCCGGTCCAGATATTCTGTCACCGCCTTCCATCGCGTCACGATGGACTGCGGAGCGTTCGCCAGCCCCGCGTCGGCGACGGTGCGCAGCTCGGCCAGTCGCTCATCGGTCCGCTGCCGTTGTTTGAGCAGGTCCTGCCCGTCTTTCGGCGGCTGGCTGAGGAAGGCGACGCTCAGCCGCCGCTCCTGCTGGATCGACGCCAGCGCGGAAACCGCGGGAATCGATACCTGACGGACACCGCTGGCGACCTCCCGGTTGTAGAATCCCTGAAAGACGAGATATCCGGAAGCCACGAGCCATAGGATCACGGCGACGGCACTGGGTATCAGGACCAGCCTGATGACCTGCCGCTTGATGGACACCTGCTGACCAACGGGCCGGCTCGGCGCCATCGAATGGTCGCGCTTATCCGAACCAACTTGCTCGCTCACAGGGTCGGCCTGCTTTCGCGCCAACTCGAATCCAATCATGGGCAGCCCAAAGAAAACGGCGGGCGACAACTGCCGGCCAACGCCGTTGCGAGTGCAAACCCTACCGGCGTCTCTGCGCTCGCACTACCCGGCATTCTGCCGTATGCCTAACCTATGGCCCGCACTGGTCGAGGTGAAATCCGTCGCCGAGCACCACCACGACATCCGCCCGGGACGGCCGTGGTGGCAGCGCCCCTCGACCGCGGCGCACGTCACGCCTGACCGGACCCCTACCAACTTCGCGATCTTCGCCGCACAATGACAACAACGGTCTTCACCTCTGGCCGCTTTGCGGCTGAGTGCATCGCGGGAGTGTCGTGAACACACGGGAGCAACACCTGGTCGAGCTGGTAGGCACCGACGGCAGCGCGATCGGCGAAACCACCGTCGACCTGGCGCACCGCGCGCCCGGCCGGTTGCACCGCGCCTTCTCGGTGCTGCTGGTCTCCCCCGAGGGAAAGGTGCTGGTGCAGCGCAGAGCCGCGGTGAAGACCCGGTTCCCGTTGCGGTGGGCCAACGCCTGCTGCGGCCACCCGGGCCCGGGCGAGGCGCTCGTCGAGGCCGCCGACCGCCGGCTCATGGAGGAGCTCGGCGTGACAGCCGTGCCCTTGCGCGAGGTCGGCGTCTACGTTTATCAAGCCGCCGACCCGGACTCCGGGCGGGTCGAGTTCGAATACGACCACGTACTGGTCGGCCCCTACTCCGGCGACCCCACGGACGTAGACCCGGACGAGGTGGCAGCCGTCGACTGGGTCACGCCCGCCGAACTGGCGCAGCGGATCACACGGTCCCCTGAGTCGTACGCGCCATGGCTGGCGGGGGTTCTCGACACCTGGCAGGCGTCCGCCAACGGGTGATCAAGGATTGATCGGCGCGTGCCGGCCCGTGGCGCTCGGCGGGTGGTTGTACATCACCATCCGCCGTCGAAGAACGCCAGGAGCGCCGGCGCCGCGTCCGCCGCGGTGGCCGTGTTCGCCACCGCGACGACGATCACCACGCCGACGCGAGGAACCGGGGCCGCATCACCGCCGTGAGCAGCGTGTTGGTCGACGTCATGCGCCCAAGCTAGGCGAAATCGGCCGACGCGAACCAGGACGCTGGATCGAGTCTTCCAGTAGGGCTAGCCATACCCGGCGTCGCTACCTATGGGCCCGGCCTACTTCACCCGCCCGCCGGCCCCGCGCTGATCGGCAGCGAGCGCAGCCGCTCCTCGTAGTGCCCGGCGAGCGGCTCGAACCGCCCGCGCGCCTCGGCAAGCAGTTCGCCGGCCCAGGCGGCCCGCATCCGCTCGACGGTCTCGGCGACGGTGCGAGCCGTCGCCTCGGGGTCCTCGCCGATCCGCTCGGCCATGCGCCGGAAGTCGTCCAGCGTGACGTGGACCGGGCGGGCCTTCTCACCGTTCATGCTCAGGGCCAGCGGTTCGTAACGGTACTGGCTGTAGATGGTCAGCGAGTGAAAGTCGTACACGGGCGCGAGGCTGGGCGTGCGGCCGTCGGCGTAGCGGAGAGATCTCGGACGATCTGCTTGCGCAGGGCCCCCTCGGGCAGCAGGTTGGCGAACCAGGCCGGGACGCCGCCGCCGATCGGGCGGCGCACGGCTCGCGGGTCGTCCTCGAAGATCTGTCCGAGCGTGCGGTGAGCGGGCGCGTCGAGATCGTCCTCGTACGTGAAGTAGGCGCGGCCCTTCCTGAAGCGCAGGAGCCCGACCCGGCGCCCGTGCAGGCGGACCTCGGCTTCCGGTGTCTTCACTCAGCCCGTCCTCATCAGATCGGCGATCGACCGGCCGTCACGCGCACCCCACTCCGCCATGCGATCGACATGTCGTTCGAACGCGGCGGTCAACATGGCGGCGCGCCGTTCGAGAAATGCGGCGGGTGACGACTTGGCCAGCAGACTCTGGGCCTTCTCGTCGAGCAGGTGGCTCTCGGCCACCTCAGGCGATGCCTTGGCCAGCTCCCTCCGCAGGATTGAGGCCGGGCCGGAGGCGGCAATGACGCGGTTGGCGAACGTGCCGGCCAGAGCGAGGTCGGCGCTGTCGAAGATCGGCCGTAGCGGGCTGCCCTCGTCCAGCAGCCGGGCGATGTCGACCGGCGTGCCGGTTGCGGGATCGCGCGGCTCGGCGGACCACAGGCAGAGGACATTGATCTTCGCCACCGCCTGGTTGAAGTGCACCTTGTCGAGCTCGGCGGTGAAGCGGGTGTGCGCGGGCAGCCGTTCGAGCAGGGCGCCGGCGGCCGCCACCGGATTCGGGCGCTTCACGGCGCTGATCTGCCCGCGCATGTCGGCGACGCTCTGGCCGCGCGCATGGGTGCCGGCCACCGCGCCGCGCCAGACCCACCGTCGCAGCAGTGTCGCCGCACGGCCCTCCGGGGCGCCGTGCAGCTTGACGAAGCGGACGAGCACCGGGACCACATTGGAGTACGGCAGCAGCCTCGCATGCGGGATCTCGGCCACGTCTCGCAGGAACGCGACCACGTCCCGCAGGTTCGCGGCCAACGCGCTGAACGTCTCGGTCTGGTCCTCGGCCGACTCGAACTCGCCCGCGAAGTCAGTGCGGAAGATGTCGCCACCGCGGTAGGCGAGCACGCACTGCAGCACGAGCTGGTCGTCGAGCGCGCCGTAGCCGAGTTCGGCCGGCACGCGGCCGATCGCCGCCAGGGTCAGCGGCGCGTCCCCGGCGGTCTGGGAGTGCAGGGCCTGGAAGATCTCGGCCTTCGTGAGCCGCTTTCCGGCATTGTTCATCCGGGTGAAGATGTCCAGCAGCGGCTTCTCGTCGTCGGTGGTGACCACGTACGCGGGGATCTGGTATTCCCGGATCGCCTTCGCCGCCTGGTCCGCCAGCGTGAGCTGCTCGTCCGAGAGCCACTCGCCGTTTTCTCGCATCCAGCGCAGCAGGGTCGCGGTATCGAGCAGGAAGCTGACCGGGATCCAGGTGCTGGGCGTCAGCTGCCGGGTGCCCGCGGTTTGGAACTCGCCGGAACCCAGGTCCAGATGCACCCGGAAGCGCAGGTCCGTGGCGGTGTGCGCCGCGACCAGGGCGCCGACGAGCGAGGTGATGCGCTGCTGGCCGTCCACCACCCACAGGGCCGAATCGAGCTCCGGCGCCTCGATGGTCAGCGGCCCGACGTGGAGTGTCTGAGCGGGGGCGGGGCGTCGCCAGAGCAGGAGGTTACCGATCGGAAAACCGCGAAGGACGCTGTCGAACAGCTTGACGACGTCGCCCGCCTCCCACCTGAATCCCCGCTGGAACTGGGGGATCCGGACCACACCGCGCTGGACGTCGCGAACCAGATCCTCCGGGGTGCGCTGTTCGATCCGCGGCCGCTCGAGCGTTGCCATGTCACCTCCAGCCTCGAGTGCCCCAAGCGTAGTCGTGAGGTACGCCGAATCACGTGACGATCGGGGCGCCTCGCGGGCAGGATGTCGGCATGGCCATCACGCTGCCGATCGATGATGCGGCGAACGAGTACCTCACCCGCAGCCCTCTCGCGCTGCTCGTCGGGATGACGCTGGATCAACAGATCCCGTTGGAGAAGGCGTTCACGTCGCCGTGGGTGCTGGCGCAACGGCTCGGCCACGAGCCGAGCGCGCGGGAGCTTGCCGCCTTCGACTCGCAGGCGCTGGTGGAGGTCTTCGCGACACCGCCGGCGTTGCACCGGTTCCCCAAGGCGATGGCAGCTCGGGTTCAGGAGGTCTGCCGGGTGATCGTCGAGCGCTACGACGGCGACCCGGCCGGGATCTGGGCCGGCGTCACGGGCGGCGCGCAGCTGCTGCGGCGGGTGCAGGACCTGCCCGGCTTCGGCAGGCAGAAGGCGCAGATCTTCGTGGCACTGCTGGGCAAGCAGTACGGGGTGCGGCCCGAGGGGTGGCGGGAGGCTGCCGGCGGGTACGGCGAGGAGGGCTCGTCCCGGTCGGTCGCCGACATCGTCGACGAGGCCTCGCTGGTGCGGGTGCGCGAGTACAAGAAGCAGGTCAAGGCCGAGGCGAAGGCCGCCAAGGACTGAGCAGCGCGCCGCACCGGTCGCCCGCGAGGAGGCCGTCCGACCGGTGGCCACCCGGGTAGCGGCGCGCCGGTCTCCAGGACCGTCCTGAGGCCGCTGACGATCCGCGACCACGCCTCGTCGCGGGCCTCCTGCTGCGCGCCGACGCCGGTGTGGTGAACGTCCGGGTTCTCATGCTGCAGAATCCTCCGGGCCGGACTTTGCCGGCGACTTGAGCGCGGCTTGGTTCGCCGCGGGACGAGGAGCGCAGAACCGTGGAAGAGCTGATCACCGAGCTGGAGGCGCAGGAGGAGCGGCTGCGGTTCGACCGGTTCGACAACGACGACGCATGGGCGCTGGGCAGCTTGCTGGTCGAGGTGGCGCGGGAACGCGCGCTGCCGATCACGATCGACGTGCGCCGCGGCGGGCAGCAGCTCTTCCACGCCGCGCTGCCGGGCACGACGCCGGACAACGACCGCTGGATCGAGCGCAAGATCCGGGTCGTGGAGCGGATGCACGCCTCGTCGTTCCTCGTCGGGCGGCGGCTGGCGGCGAAGGGCGAGGCGTTCGACGCGGAGTACGGGATCGACCCCGCACAGTACGCGACCCACGGCGGCGCCTTCCCGATCCGTGTCCGCGATGTGGGCGTCGTCGGCGTCGTCACGGTGTCGGGTCTGCCGCAGGCGGAGGATCACGCTCTGGTCGTCGAGGTGCTCGGGCGTTTCCTCGGCCACCTGTCGTGATGCCGACATGCGCGCGGCGCGGCCAGGCCGCACCATGCCGCATGTGAATACACGAATCGCATTACCGGTCGCCGTCTCGGGCATGCTCCTGGCGACCGTCCTGGCCGGCTGTTCCGACGACACGCCGGTCAACGACGAAGCCGCCGCCACGACCTCGGCCGCGGCGTCCAGCGCGGCGGCCGTGGCGAGCAGCGAAGCACCGGGCGGCGCATCGCCCTCGGTGAAGGGCGGATCGAGCGCGGCGACGGCCGGCTGCCCGGTCAACGCGGCCACGCTCGAGAAGGCGTTCCGGGCCAACGCGAAGGTCGCCTCGGCGGTCGTGCTGGGCAAGGGGCTCAAGGACGTCAGCTGCTACGGCGGCTGGGCCACCGCGGTCACCCAGCCGACCAACCTCGAGCCGGCGGTGGTGCTGTTCAAGTACGACGCCGCGAAGAAGACCTGGGCCGCGCTCGTGGGCGGCACCGACGGCGTCTGCCGGGACAACGTGCCCGCGGACGCCGCGACACACCTCAAGGGCTGCCAGAACTAACAGGAACTGCGGATCGGCGCTGGTAGAAATTTCTGCTTTGTGGTCATATAGAGCATGGAGCGTGAAGCACTGCTCCGGCTCCTCGCCGAGGAGCCCGGAGCAGCCTTCGAGGCGTGCCGCGCCGCGATTGGCGCCGGCGCCGAATACGTTGTCTGGGACCACACCCTGCCCGCCGACCAGCTCGCGCGCAGCTACTCCCGCCGCGCGCAGCACATGGCGAAGATCGGCAACCCCATGCTCGGCGGCGCCGAGGCGATCGAGCAGCTGCAGACCTCGGGCGACCGGCCGCTGCGCGTCGGCGAGGCGAAGGTGGCCGACCCGCCGACCCACTTCCAGCTCTTCCTGGCGGCCGACGGGTCCCGAGTCGTGGCCTGCATAGGCATCGATCAACGCTGAAGTACCAGGATGTCGGTGTGGACGCACTGCTGGACGGCACCGCACTGGCACGGCTTCGCGAGGCGCTCGCCTCGGCGGGGTACACCTCGGAAGGCATCAAGGCCCACCTCGGCGAGGAGGCCGCGGCGGCGTGCGCGCGCAACGACTTCCGCGCCGCGCTGCGCATCACCGAGGCGCGGGGCGACCGGCTCGCCACGCTGATCCGGCTGTTCATCTGCGGGCAGACCGAGCCGCCGGACCGGGTCGCGGCCGCGCTCGCGCCGCTGCCGCTGGATTCCGCGGGGCCGCTGCTGGAGCCCGACGGCGACGGCCTGCGCGCGGCGCTGGAGCTCGAGCCGTACGGCGACTGGTGGGTCGTCGCCGACCTCTCCGCCGGCATGCGCCCCGGCCGTCCCCTGCCCGGCGACCACGTGCTCGGCATCGGCGGCGCCTCCACCACCCTCGCGGCCGCGGCCCTGCGCCGCCCGGTCGGCACCGCGCTGGACCTCGGCACCGGCTGCGGGGTGCAGGCCCTGCACCTGTCCACACACGCGCGGCGGGTCACCGCCACCGACGTGCTGCCCCGGGCGCTGCGGTTCGCGGCCACCACCGCCGCCCTCAACGGCCTGGACTGGGAGCTGCTGGAGGGCGACCTGACCCGGCCGGTCGAGGGCCGCCGCTTCGACCTGGTCGTGAGCAACCCGCCGTTCGTCGCCGGGCCCGGGACGACCGCGCACACGTACCGCGACTCCGGCCGCCCCGGCGACGCCGTCTGCGCGGAGCTCGTCGCCACCGCGCCGGGCCTGCTCGCCGCGGGCGGGCACATGCAGTTCCTGGCCAACTGGCTGCACGTGACCGGCCAGGACTGGCGGGAGCGGGTCAACGACTGGCTCGCCGGCACCGGCCTGGACGCCTGGGTCATCCAGCGCGAGGTCTCCGATCCCCTCGCGTACGTCAACCTGTGGCTCGCCGATGCCTCCGAGGACCCGGCACTCCAGCCGGCCCTCGCCGCGGCCTGGCTGGACTGGTTCGACGCCCAGCGGGTGGAGGCGGTCGGCTTCGGCCTGATCACGCTGCGCGCGGCCGGCCACGACGACCCGACCGTGCGCATCGAGGACCTCCGCCAGGGCGTCGAGGGCCCCCTGGGGCCGCTCATCGGCGACTGGTTCGACCGGCAGGACTTCCTGCGCCACCGCGACCTGCTGCGCGCCCGGCTGGTCGCCGCGCCCGGCCTGCGGCTGCGGCAGGAGGCCGGGCTGGGCTCGGAGGGCTGGGAGGTGGAGCGGCAGCTGCTCGCCCTGCCGGACGGCCTGCGGTGGGTCGAGGAGGTGGACCCGGTAGCCCTGGCGCTCATCGGCGCGTGCGACGGGTCGGTGACCCTGGGGGATCAGGTGGACGTGCTGGCGGCGGCCCATGAGGTACCGCCGGAGGTCCTCGCCGACGTCGCGGTGCCCCTGGTGGCCCATCTCGTCGAGCGCGGCATCCTGCTCCCGGCCGAGTCCACCCAGTCCACCGAGTCCACCCAGCCCGCCTGATGCGCGCCCTGGTCCAGACGGTCAGCCGGGCCAGCGTGACCGTCGACGGCGCGGTGGTCGGCGCGATCGGGGACGGGCTGCTGGTGCTCGTCGGCGTGACCCATTCGGACACTCCCGAAATTTCCGGAACGCTCGCCCGAAAGGTGCACGAGTTGCGCATCCTCGACGACGAGCAATCCGCGGCCGACACCGGGGCGCCACTGCTCGTTGTCTCGCAGTTCACCCTCTACGGCGACGCGCGCAAGGGGCGCCGGCCCACCTGGAGCGCCGCGGCCCGGCCCGAGGCCGCCGAGCCGCTGATCGAGGAGTTCTGCAGGGCGCTCCGCGACCGGGGCGCAACCGTCGAAACCGGACGATTTCGCACCCACATGCTCGTCGAAAGCGTGAACGTCGGACCGCGCACCGTGCTGCTGGAGGTCTGAGACTCACGGTTTCGTGCCACTGCTGCGCCGCCTCACCGCCACTTCACGCCCATTCAGCGAAGCTACTTCTCGCAGGAATGATCGCGCCACTTGTCAAACCAGGGGAGGCGAGCGTAGTGGCCCAGCCGCTGAGTGACACCACGGAGTTCAACGCCGTTGACGTTGAGGCCGACGAACAGCACGAGCAGGAGCACGGCGCGCTCGACAACACGGGCGTCTCAGCGGATCTGGTTCGCGCATACCTCAACACGATCGGCCGCACCAAGCTGCTGACGGCCGAGCAGGAGGTCGACCTCTCGAAGAAGATCGAGGCCGGCCTGTTCGCCGAGGAGAAGCTCTCCACCGGCATGGTGCACCCGGCGTGGATGGACACCTACGAGATCGTGGTCCGCGAGGGGCGCGCCGCCAAAGCCCACCTGCTGGAGGCCAACCTCCGGCTGGTCGTGAGCATCGCCAAGCGGTACACCGGCCGCGGCATGGCCTTCCTGGACCTCATCCAGGAGGGCAACCTCGGCCTCATCCGCGCCGTGGAGAAGTTCGACTACGCCAAGGGCTACAAGTTCTCCACCTATGCCACGTGGTGGATCCGCCAGGCCATCACCCGCGCCATGGCCGACCAGGCCCGCACCATCCGCATCCCGGTGCACATGGTCGAGCAGGTCAACCGCATGGTCCGGGTCCGCCGCGACCTGTCCGCGACGCTGGGCCGCGAGCCCGTCGTCGCCGAGGTGGCCGCCGCGCTGGGCGTCGAGGAGTATCAGGTCATAGAGCTGATCTCGTACGATCGCGAGCCGGTCAGCCTCGACCAGGCCGTCGGCGAGGACGGCGAGAGCGCGCTGGGCGACTTCGTGGCCCGCATCGACCCGCGCGAGGAGCCGGCCGACAGCGTCTCGCAGGGCATGCTGCGCTCCGACGTGGAGATCGTCCTGTCCACCCTCTCGCAGCGCGAGCAGGCGGTCATCCGCCTCCGCTTCGGCCTCGACGACGGCCGGCAGCGCACGCTGGACGAGGTGGGCCGCGAGTTCGGCCTGTCGCGCGAGCGCATCCGCCAGATCGAGAAGGTGACCCTGCTGAAGCTGCGCCACCCGTCGCGGGCGAAGCGCCTCGAGGCGTACGCCTCCTGACCGTTACCAAGCGGAAGGCCGCCCTCGGGGGCGGCCTTCCGCTGTTGGCATGGTGTGGGCGACGAACGGCACAAGGGCCGCTGTACGCCTACGACGGACCGTTCACCTGCCCGCCGTTTCGTGGCGCTATTCGATCCTCGTCGTCCGGCCGAACCCGTTCACGACCGTGATCCCGGACCGACCCGAGCCGCTCGATCTCGATGAGCGTGGCCAACTCCCGCAGCTCCTCCTCACGAGCTTCCCGCACCTCACGTTCGCGACGACGACCATCAAAGTCGGCGTACACGCGGCTCGCTTCTGTCTCCGCCTGCGCGGCGGAGACACGACCCGCACTACTCAGCACATCGCGTTCGTTGAAGGTGAGGAACGCATCGGTCCGCGAGCGGGTCAGAGGCGGCGGGGGCCGCTGTCGGGGCGGGGCTGGTGCGGGGCGAAGCCGGCGCTCGCGTGCAGGACGGCCAGGCCCGTCGGGCGGGCCAGGACCGGGTTCAGGCTCAGCGACGACAGGGACGGCTGCTCGTCGACCAGGCGCCCGATGCGCACCAGCAGGTTGGCCAGGGCGTCCAGGTCGACGGGGGCGGCGCCGCGGTAGCCGGTCAGCAGCGGGGCGGCGCGCGGGGCACGGACCAGGGCGGCGGCGTCGCGGTCGGTGAGCGGGACCGGGCGCCAGGCGCGGTCGCCCAGCAGGTCGGCGGCCTCGCCGCCGAGGCCGAAGCCGACGACGGGGCCGAAGGAGGGGTCGTCGACGACCTCGACCACGCACGCCACCCCGGGGGCGACCATCGGCTGGACGACGACCTCGACGCCCAGGCCGAAGAGGCGCTCGAGCTCCAGATACGCCTCCGCGACGGCGGCGGGCGAGGTGAGATTGAGGCGTACCGCGCCCAGGTCGATGCGGTGCCGCCAGGGCTTGGTGGCGACCTTGAGGGCGACCGGGTACCCGACCTCGGCGGCCACGTCGGCGACCCGGTCTCCGGCGGCCCAGCGGGACGGTACGACGGGGATCCCGTACGCGGCCAGGAGCTCGTCGGCCTGGCCACGGTCACCGGCGCCGGACAGGGCGGCCAGGCGGGCCGCGATCTCGGTGCCGCGGACGGTGTCCACGCCGGGGAGGGCGGGCACGGCGCCGACCGGCTCGCGGCGCCACGCGGCGTAGCGGGCGACTCGGCCCAGGGCGCGGACCGCCTCCTCGATGGCGGGGTACATCGCCAGCGCCGCCGGGTCGTCGTCGCCGTAGGCGGGTGCGACCGCGAACGACGGGTCGGCCGGCATCACCACGGCTAGGGGGCGCGGGGCGGCGGCGGTGGAGACGCGCAGCAGCTCCGCGACGCCGAGCGTGTCGCCCTCGGCGAGGGCCGGCGCGTATGCGGCCACGACGGCGTCCACGCGCTCGTCGTCGAGGGCGGCGTGCACGGCCCGGACGAAGTCGACGTCGGACACGGTGGGGCCGAGGTCGCGCGGGTACCCCTCGGCAACCCGCAGCCCGGCGGCCGGCGCCTTGGCCACGGTGAGCACGCCGAGGGCGGCGGCGTTGGTGACGACGGCGACGCGGTCCCCGGTCGGCAGCGGGTGGCCGGCGATGAGCAGGCCCACGTCGAAGAGCTCGGCGACGGTGTCCACGCGGATCACGCCCGAGCTGGCGAACAGCGCGGCGACGCCGCGGGCGTCGGGGCCGACGGTCACCGCGTCCAGGGCCGGCGGGCGGACGGGGCTGGCGACCGCGGCGACCGGCTTGCGGCGGGCCAGCTCGCGGGCGATCCGGGCGAACTTGCGCGGGTTGCCGAAGGTCTCCAGGTACAGCAGCACGGCGTCGGTGTGCGGGTCCTCCCGCCAGTACTGCAGCGCGTCGTTGCCGGACACGTCGGCGCGGTTGCCGGCGGAGATGAACGTGGACAGGCCCAGGCCCCGGCGGTCGGCCTCGGCGAGCAGGGCGGTGCCCAGCGCCGCGGACTGGCTGAAGAACCCGACCCGGCCGGCGCGGGGCAGCAGCGGCGCCAGCGTGGCGTTGAGCCGCACGCCCGGGTCCGTGTTGGCGATGCCGAGGCAGTTCGGGCCGACCAGGCGCATGCCGTGGTCCCGCACCGCGCGCAGCAGCGCGGCCTGGGCCTCGGCGCCGGCCGGGCCGGACTCGGCGAAGCCGGCCGAGACGACGACGAGGCCGTGCACGCCCGCCGCGGCGCAGTCGGCGACGACCGCGGGCACCGCGTCGGCGGGGACGGCGACGACGGCGAGGTCGATTCCCGCGGTACCGCTGAGGGACCGCACGGCGGGAAGACCACCGACCACCTCGGCGGACGGGTGGACCGGGACCAGACTGCCGGCGAAGCCGGCGCCCTTGAGGTGCGACAGCAGCGCCGCGCCGATGCCGGAGCCGCCCGCCCGGGCCCCGTAGACGGCGACGCCGGCCGGGTTGAGCAGCCGCGCGATTGAACGGGCCTCGGCGCGCTGCTCGCGGGACCGCTGCACGCGCATCGAGTCGGGGGTGGCCGCGATCGGGAACCACAGGTGCACGACCCCGTCGGCGAACTCGCGCTCGATGTGGAAGCCGGCCGCCATGAACACGCGCAGCATCGCCCGGTTCACGGGCAGCACGTCGGCCTCGAACTCGGTGATGCCCTCATCGCCTGCGGCGGCGACCAGGTGCTCGATGAGCACCGACCCGATGCCCCGGCCCTGGTGCGCGTCCTCCACCACGAAGGCGACCTCGGCCTGGTGGGAGCCGGCGCCGAGGCGGTCGTAGCGGCCGACCGCGATCAGCTCGCCGGCGTGCTCGACCACGAACGCCTCGCGGTCGTGGTGGTCGACGTTGACGAACCGGTCCAGGTCGCGCTGCGGAATCCGGGGATAGGCCGAGAAGTACCGCAGATATCTGGTCCGCTCGGAGAAGCGGGAGTGCAGCGCGACGATCCGATCCGCGTCGCCCGGGCGGATCGGTCGCAAGTGGACGGTGGTCCCGTCGGAGAGCAGCACGTCCGCCGCTCGGTCCGAAACGTCGTTCACCTGCCTAGTTTCCCACCGTTTTGGGTTACGGTGTCTCGCATGATGCTGACCCCGGCGGATGTGCAGGCCCTGCGGTTCGCCAAGGCGCCGTTCGGCAAGCGCGGTTACGACGAGGACGAGGTCGACCAGTTCGTCGACGTGGTCGCGCAGACGCTGGTCGCGCTGCAGGACGAGATCACGGCGCTGCGCGGGGTCGCCGGCGAGGTCTCGTACGGCACGTCGAAGGCGGCCGATACCGAGATGCTCGCCGAGCTGGACCGGATCAAGCAGCGCCTGGCCCGTCTCGAAGCGGCGGTCCAGCGCTGACGCCTGGCCACCTGGCCGGGCTGAACCTCGCCCCACGCGGGTTGGCCGGGCCGCGCACCGCGTCGCCGGCGACCGCGCGGGGGATCAGTCGCGCGGGTCGTGCGGGTCCAGCCCGAAGAACGGGAACACGGCTTTCCTGGTCGCCATGACGGCGCGGTCCACGGCGTCCGGGGACTCGCCCGGCACCCACGGCGTCCACGTCGCGTCGCCGCCGTCGGTCATCGCGGTCGGCAGCGGGTGTTCCGGGCGCCGGGCCGTGGCCAGGTCCTGCCACTCCCCCGGGATCGGCAGCCCCGGGTCGAGCGGCTCCCCGGTGAGCACCGCCAGCAGGTGCGTCCAGGCCCGCGGCACGCACTCGACCAGCGCGTATCCGCCGCCGCCGCTCGCCACCCACTTCCCGCCCGCGACCTCGGCGGCGAGGTCGCGCAGGGCCAGGTACGCGGCGCGCTGGCCGTCGACGGTGAGCCGGAGGTTGGCGAGCGGGTCGTGGCGGTACGTGTCGGCTCCGCACTGCGTGAAGAGCAGCTGCGGGCGGAAGGCGCGCAGGACCCCTGGTACCACGGCGTGGAACGCGCGCAGCCAGCCCGCGTCGTCGGTGCCGGGCGGGAGGGCCAGGTTGACCGCGGAGCCCGGCGCGCCCGGGCCGCCGGTCTCGTCCGGGTACCCGGTGCCGGGAAACAGCGTGCGCGGCGACTCGTGCAGGCTGATCGTGAGCACGCGGGGGTCGTCGTAGAACGCGTCCTGGACGCCGTCGCCATGGTGCACGTCGATGTCGACATACGCGACCCGCTCGGCGCCGAGCTCGAGGACGCGCTTGATCGCCACGGCCGGGTCGTTGTACACGCAGAAGCCGGACGCCCGGTCGTGCATCGCGTGGTGCAGGCCGCCCGAGATGCTCACCCCGCGGTCGGCCTGCCCCAGCCACACCGCCTCGGCCGCCCGCCGGGTCGCGCCGGCGATCAGGGCACCGGCCTCGTGCATGCCCTCGAACGTCGGGTTGTCCGCGGTACCGAGGCCCATCATGCTGATCCGCCGGCCCGTCGAGGCCGCCTTGACCACGGCGATGTAGTCGGGGTCGTGGACGGTGGCGAGCATCTCGTCGGTCGCCGGCTCGGCCCGCTCCAGCACGACGCCGGGCCGGTCCAGCACGCCGAGCCGTCGGGCGAGCGCCATGGTCAGCTCCACGCGCACGGGGTCGAGGGGATGATCGCCCATGTCGTACCGCAGGAGCCGCTCGTCCCACACCACCAATGTGCTCATGCCGACACCTACGCTTCGCTCCGTACCGCTCATGCCGACACCTCCGCTTCGCTCCGGCGGCGGCACGAGCTACACCTGTGCTCCCGATTCGCGGCCACTACGCTTCGCTTCGTACCGCTCATGCCGACACCTCCGCTTCGCTCCGGCGGCGGCACGAGCTACACCTGTGCTCCCGATTCGCGGCCACTACGCTTCGCTCCGTACCGCTCATGCCGACACCTCCGCTTCGCTCCGGCGGCGGCACGAGCTACACCTGTGCTCCCGATTCGCGGCCACTACGCTTCGCTCCGTACC
>NZ_JBEPDB010000006.1:49021-158149 GCF_040300025.1 Dactylosporangium sp. NPDC000555
TCATGCCGACACCTCCGCTTCGCTCCGGCGGCGGCACGAGCTACACCTGTGCTCCCGATTCGCGGCCACTACGCTTCGCTCCGTACCGCTCATGCGGCTTCACCCTTCGCGACGGGACGGCCGGGATCGGTGATCCAGTGGCTCCACGAGCCCACGTACAGGGCGGCGGGCACGCCCCGCTCGTGCAGCGCGAGCACGAGCTGCGCAGCGGTGACGCCGGAGCCGCAGTAGGCGCCGACGCGATCCCCGTCGACGTCCGGCGGGCGCAGCAGCCCGTGCTCGTCGACCGTCTCGGCGGCGGGGAGGTTGCGGGCGCCGGGGATGTGGCCGGCGACGGGATCGACGGGCTCGGTCTCGCCGCGGTACCGCTGCGGGATCCTCGCGTCCAGCAGGACGTTGCGCGGGTCGGACGCCTCGGCCTCGGTCCACACCGGCATGCCGCCGGGCGTGACCGTGACGTCGCCCAGGGCCGGCTCGACGGGGTCGGTGGTCACGGGCCGGCCATCGGCCACCCACGCCGCGTAGCCGCCGTCGAGCACCCGGACGTCGTCGATGCCCGCCCAGCGAAGCGTCCACCAGGCCCGGGCCGCGGCACCGGTGGGATTGGCTCCGCCCGCGTCGTACACCACCACCGGCCGACCGGCGCGGACCCCCAGCCTCCGCAGCGCGGCCTCCAGCGCGGCGGGATCGGGCAGCGGATGGCGTCCACCGGCGCCCGGCCGCCCACAGAGGTCCTCGTCGAGGTCGGCGAAGACCGCGCCGGGCAGATGTCCGGCCGAGTAGGCGGCTCGGCCGTCTTTGGCAAGGGTCCAGCGCACATCGAGAACGGTCGGCGGTTGCGCTGACCGCACCAGCTCAGCAAGCACGGAGACATTCAAGATCGCCCGGTTGGCTGTCACGCTCCAATCTTGTCGTACCCACCCGGCCACCGCCGGGCACGGTCGTTGGCACCGCTCCCGACTGTGGTGATCAGCACACTGGATTCGTCGTAGCGCTTGATCGGCCGCGCCGGCCCGAGCGGCCGGCGGGTCGGACGACCGTAGGTCAGGGCCATGATCACGTCGTGCTGCCGGCTCGACGGCGACGAGCATGGGTCGTCCACGGGCCGCGGCCGCGCGCCGAGTGTGCCCGCGGACACGTCGTTTTCGATGTGAACCCCGGCGACCAGGTAGCCTTGCTTCGCAGCGAGCGCCTGGCAGCCATCCTCCTGGCTTGCCACACCGTGCTCAAGGCCCTCGCGGTTCTCCGAGATACGGCAGTAGATACAGGCTCGCTTAGGCTTGGTCAGGGCGGCCACGGGTGGAAGTGGGTGAACACCATGAGAGTACAGAATCTTCAGGTACAGAAGCACGACCTCGTGGACACCACCGAGATGTACTTGAAGACGATCCTCGAGCTCGAGGAGGAGGGCGTCGTCCCGAAGCGCGCCCGGATCGCCGAACGGTTGCACCAGAGCGGCCCCACCGTCAGCCAGACCGTCGCCCGCATGGAGCGCGACGGGCTGCTCATCGTCGAGGGCGACCGCCACCTGGCGCTCACCGGCCAGGGCCGCGAGCACGCGGTGGCCGTCATGCGCAAGCACCGCCTCGCCGAGCTGCTGCTCGTCAACGTGATCGGGCTGCCCTACGAGGAGGCCCATGAGGAGGCGTGCCGCTGGGAGCACGTCATGAGCGACGCCGTGGAGCAGCGGGTCTACGACCTGCTCGGGCGGCCGACCCGCTCGCCCTACGGCAACCCGATCCCGGGGCTGGACAACCTGCGCGGCAGCGAGGAGACCGACGAGGCCGCCGATCGGGAGCGCAACCTCGCGTTCCCGGGGCTGGTCGGCTCGGTCGTGGTGAGCCGCATCTGCGAGTCGGTCCAGACGGACGCCGACGTGCTGCGGCAGTTGCACACGGCCGGGATCGACCCGGGGGCGACCGTGACGGTCGCCCAGGAGCGGGACGGGGTCAGCATCGATCGCGAAGGGGAGCGGATTCGGCTTCCCCGGGAGGTCGCGTCGCGGGTGTTCGTCGCGGCGGCCTGACGGTCGCCGGCGGCGCGGGGCCGGGGTGCCATCGGGGGGGCCACAGCCCCCTCCTGGCCCCCGGCCCCGCGCCGCCGCCAGGCCGTCTGCCGTACTGTCCGATCGGGCCATCCCGGGGAGCAGCCGGCGGATGCTGACGGTCACGTTCCGCAATCCCGCGCGCGACGGGCTTGTGGTCGCCCTCACGGGCTGGGCGCGACGGCGCAGGGGTGATATTGCGGCCGCCCGAGTTCGATATGACGAGCGCGGGGGCTGAGCGGACCCGTTTCGTGCCTAGGCTGAGCCCGTGGGGCTTGATCTTGCCTTCTCCGACGAACGGCTCGAGAAGGCGCTCTGGGCGCTTGCCGACGATGCCGAGGCCACGCCCGCGATGGAGCTGATCGCGGGCATCGATGACGTACACGAACGGGAGCGCGCCGTCAGCGTGCTCGGCGCCGGCGGGGCGCGGCGGCTCGAGCTGCTGCGCGAGCTGGCGCGGCAGCAGGCGTACCGCCAAGAGCGGTGGCTGCTGCTCGGGGCCTCCCTCGCGGCAGCGGCCTGGGAGGTGCGTGACCCGGCGGCGTCCGACAAGGCCACCTACCGGCAGACGATGGAGCAGCAGGCGCTCGTCGCCGAGGCGCGCTCGGCGCTGCGGCACGCCGCGGCGCTCGGGCGCGACGATCCGGTGCCGTGGAGCGAGCTCGCCGGGGTGGTGATCGGCGCGCCGCTGCACGCCACGGAGGCGGCCGACGCGTTCAAGCGGGCCGCCACCATCGCGCCCGACCTGTACCTCGCGCACGCGCGGCGGCTCATGGCGCTGACCCGGCGCTGGTACGGCACCCCGGACTACTTCCTGGCATTCGCCCGGACGCGCGTGGAGGGGCGGCCCGACGGGCATCCGCTGCACGCGCTCATCGCGCTCGCCCACATCGAGGGCTGCGTCGACGGGCTGCTGCGCGGCAACGTGCTCGGGCGGTTCTGGCGGGCGTGGCGGTACTTCGGCGACCCCGAGGTCCGGCGCGAGACCGACGCGGCCGCGGACCGGCTGCTCGCGGGCGGCGGCGAGTACCGCTCCCACCCGTGGGCGATGCCGGCGCACCAAGCGTTCGCGGCGCTCTTCCACCAGGCCGGCGACGCGGGGCGGACCCGGGCGCACCTGGAGCTCGCCGGGGACCGGCCCGCGGTGTGGCCGTGGCGGTACTTCGGCGACCCGGACAAGCTCTTCGCCGCCGCCCGCAGGTCCGCCGGGCTCTAGAGGCTGCTGAGGTCGATGAGCTTGGCCAGTTCGACGAGCTTCGGAACGGCCTCGGCGGCCCGCTCGTCGGGGGTGCCGGGGGCGAAGCGCAGCGACAGCTCGATGATCCGCTTGTTGCCGGCCAGCCAGCCGACCTCGACGCCGGGGCCTGCCTTGCCCGCCGGCTGGGTCGGCATCTGGTATCCGGCCACGCCCAGGCCCTGCACCGGGGTCGCGTCCTTCGGCTGGATCATCGAGCCGAACACGTCGGCGCCGATCGTCGTCGTGCTCACCGACAGCACCAGGTCGGGGTAGCTGGCGCCGCTGGCCTGCAGCACGCAGCTGAACGTGTTGTCCTGCGACGCGCCCGCGGCGACGCTCAGGTCGAGGCCCAGCTTGGCGTTGACCATGCCGAAGTCGAGCAGCTGGCAGGCGCCACCGGCGGCTGCCGCCGGGGCGGTCGAGGACTTGGCTCCCGGGCTCGCGCCGGCACCGTCGCAGCCGGCGACGAGCAGGGCCGAGAGGCCGACAGACGAGAGGGCAAGGACGGCCATCAGCACCCTTCGCACAGCGGGCACCCTATACCGGCAGGCGCGCGGTGATGTACTTGGCGATCTCCAGCGAGCTCGTCGCGGCCGGCGACGGCGCGTTGAGCACGTGGACCTGCCGGCCCTCGCTGACGATGAGGAAGTCATCGACGAGGTCGCCGGAGGGCGTGATCGCCTGCGCCCGCACGCCCGCCTCGGCCCGCACCAGGTCGTCGGCGGTCACCGCGGGCACCAGCCGGGCCAGGCTGTGCGCGAAGCGCCGCTTCGACAGCGAGCGGCGGACCTCCGTGACGCCGTACCGCAGATGCTTGCGCGCCAGCTGCCACAGCCCGGCGTAGGTGGCGGCGTCGGCCACGTCGCGGGGGCGGATCTTCCCCCACGTGTAGCCCTCCCGCGCCATGGCCAGCACCGCGTTCGGGCCGGCGTGGACGCTCCCGTCGACCATGCGCGTCAGGTGTACCCCCAGAAACGGGAACTGCGGGTCGGGCACCGGATAGATCAGTCCGTTGACCAGGTGCCGGCGATCCTCGCGCAGCTCGTAGTACTCGCCGCGGAACGGGATGATCCGGGCCGGCGGCCGGATCCCGGCCATCCGGGCCACCCGGTCGGCGTGCAGGCCGGCGCAGTTGACCAGCACGTCCGCGACGATGTCCCCGGTCGTGGTGCGCACCACCACCTCCCGGTCGGTGGATCGGATGCCGACGACCGCGGTGTTGAGCCGCAGCGTGGCGCCCGCCTTCTCGGCGATCTCGGCCAGCTTGTCGCAGACCGCCTTGAAGTCGGCGATGCCGGTCGACGCGACGTGGATCCCCTCGACGCAGGCGACCTCCGGCTCGTACTCGCGCGCCTCCGCCTGGCTCACCAGGCGCGCCGGCAGCCCGTTGGCCTGCGCCCGCTCGAACAGGGCGTGCAGCCGGGGCAGTTCCTCGGCGGCGGTGGCGACGATGAGCTTGCCGGTCACCTTGTGCGCGATGCCGTGCTCGGCGCAGAACTCGACCATCGAGGCGCTGCCGGCCTTGCAGAGCGTGGACTTGAGGCTACCGGGCTTGTAGTACACGCCGGCGTGGATCACGCCCGAGTTGTGCCCGGTCTGGTGGGCGCCCCAGACGCCCTCCTTCTCCACGACCGTGACCCGGGCGTCGGGCCGGTCCAGGAGCAGCCGGTGGGCGGTGGCCAGCCCGACAATTCCCCCGCCGATAACCACGTAATGCACGCTGACTCCTCCAAGTCGGATCGCTGCATCTTAATTGCGTGCTAGCGTGACCGACCGTGAGGCGTGAGCCCGGGACGACCACCGGAGTAACGATGGACGACGGGCCGATCACTCCCACCAACCCGGCCGGCACTGTCATACCGGAAGACCCGCTCTCGCCGAATGATACGACGGCCGAGTCGGGTGACCGGGTCGCGCCGCCCGCGACGAGCGGCCGGAAGCCGTGGCGGGCGCGGGCCGTCCAGGCGGTGCGCATCCTCGCCGCCATTGGTATCGCGTACTTCATCGTGGCCACGACCGTCCAGCAGTGGTCCGACGTGTCGGCGACGTTCCGTAACCTGTCGTGGCCGTCGCTGGGCGCCTCGCTCGCCGCCGCGGTCGCCTGCCTGTGGGCGACGATGATGGCCTGGCGGGCGATGGTCGGCAGCCTCGACCACCCGCTGCGCATCCGCGACGCGGCGCCGGTCCAGCTCATCGGCGCGCTGGGCAAATACCTGCCCGGCACAGTCTGGGCGTACGTCGTGCAGATGGAGCTCGGGCGCCGCGTCGGCGTGTCCCGGGCGAAGGTGTTCATCGGCTCGGCCGTCGTCACCGGCCTCGGCGTCACCGTCGGCCTGGTCCTCACCGCGCCCGGCTTCGGGGTCGCGTTCGACGGCGCCCGCGCCGCCGAGCACCGGACGTTCGCGGCCGGCGCGGTGTGGTGCACGGTGATCCTGCTGCCATTCGGCCTGGTCTGCTGCTACCCGCCGCTGCTCACCTGGCTCGTCGGCCGGGCGATGCGGGTGCTGCGCCGCCCGGCCCTGGACCGCCCGATCACCTGGCGCCCGGTCCTGGTCTCCAGCGCCTGGTGCGCCGTCGGCTACCTGGCCGCCGGCGCGCACGTCTGGCTGCTGGTCCGCTCCCACCTGCCCGGCCCGCACGGCCTGATCGGCGGCGTCTTCGCGATGGCCCTGGCGATGAGCATCAGCACGTTCGTCATCGTCGCCCCGTCGGGCCTGGGCGCCCGCGAGTTCCTCATGGCGATCGCGCTGGTCGGCCTGGGCGTGCCGTGGCCGGCGGCGTGGGCCCTGACCCTGGTCTCCCGCCTGCTGTTCACCGTCGCGGACGTCGCCGCGGCGGGCGTCTCCGCCGCGGTGGGCCTGCGCCGCATCCGCCACTCGGCGCCGCCCCCGGTCGCGCGGTAGGCCACTCCGGCGGGCTCGTCAGAGGGCGATCACCCCGGCCGCGGTCGGGGTGAAGCCGCACGCGTCGAGGTAGTAGACCGTCAGGTGCGGCTCGAAGTCGACGTGCAGCCACTCGCAGCCCGCCGCCCGCGCCTCGGCCGCCGCCGTCGCCACGAGGCGGGTACCGACGCCGCGGCGACGCGTCCGCTCGGCCACCCACGTGTCCAGGATGAACGCGTGGCCGCCGCCGTCCCAGGCCACGTTCACGAAACCCACCAGGGCGCCGGCGTCGTCGCGGGCGCAGACCCAGCCCAGGCTGTGCCGGTTGACCCTGGCCCACCAGCCGGGAGAGGCGGTCGCCACGGCGGCCAGCTCGGCGTCGTCGAAGGGTGTGCGCCAGGCATAGGAGATCGTCACCGTGCCAAGGTTAGGCGCCGGGCCGCCCGGGGGTCGCGCATCGATGTCGTTCGGGTATAGCTTGCCCGACGGCTGTCATTGGAGGGTCGCCATGTCGAAGGTGAAGGGTTCCCTGTTCGGTCTCGCGTTCGGCGACGCGCTCGGCGCGCCGACGGAGTTCATGAGCTACGAGGAGATCCTGCGGCGGTACGGCGACCGAGGCCCCCACGAACTGCCCCCGAAAGCGTTGGTCACCGACGACACGCAGATGACCCTCGCCGTCGCCGACGCCCTGCTGAGCGCCCAGGAGGAGCCGCCGGTGACCGCCGAGCGCCTCGAGCCGCGCCTGCGCGGTCGCTTCCTGCAGTGGTGGAGCAGCGACGAGAACGACCGCGCCCCCGGCCGCACCTGCATGGACGCGTGCGCCTCGATGGCCGGCGGCAAGCCCTGGTGGGAGGCGACGATCGCCGGCTCGAAGGGCTGTGGTGCCAACATGCGCGTCGCCCCGATGGGCCTGGCCCCCGGCCTGACCGACGACGAGCGCGCCGGCGCCGCTCAGCTACAGGCGGCGCTGACCCACGGCCACCCGACCGGCCTGGCCGCCTCGGAGCTGACCGCCCTGGCCGTGCGCTGGCTCCTCGACGGCCTGCCGGTCGCCGAGCTGCCGGCCGCGTTGCGCGCCCGCTGCGCCTCCCAGCGCACGGTGTACCGCGGCGACTGGCTCGGCGACCACCTGTGGCGCCGCGCGCCGGCGGAGTCCCCCGAGCGGTTCATCGCCACCGGCTGGGACGAATGCCAGGCCGCCCTGTCCGGCCTCGAGGACGCCGTGCGCTACGTCGGCCCGGACGCCGACCCGTGCTCGGCCGCGGGCGCCGGCTGGGTCGCCGAGGAGGCCCTGGCCACGGCCGTGTACTGCCTGCTGCTCTTCCCGGACTCCCCGATCGACGCGATCGCGAGAGCCGCCGCGTCCTCCGGCGACTCGGACTCGATCGCCTCCCTGACCGGCAGCTTCGCCGGCGCCGTCCACGGCGAGCACGCCTGGCCGGCCGAGTGGTACACCCGCATCGAGTACCGCCCGGACCTGGACCGCCTCTCCGCCGCCTGGACCGCCTAGCCTCAAACATCCTCCGACAAGAACAGGGGCCCTACCGTCCCTCCGGCTCGATGCAGCAGCGCTCCAGATCACCACTGCGCCGATCTGAGACGGCCGATCATTGACGCCGATGGCCCGAAGGCCGGATTCACGTGTCGTCCCAGAACCACCGCCGCGACGGCGACGGCACCGGCATCCTTGAGCGCGAAGGCGAGCGACTGGAGCCTGCCACCGCTGGTCCAGGTGTCGTCGAGGAGCAGTACCCGAGCCCTGGCCACCGGCCCGGGCGGGACGAAGAAGCGATCGCGGTGGAAATCGCGATCCTCATTGGAGTAGGCAGAGCTGGCCATCACCTGCAGCATCGGAAGTCCGACCCGCCTCGCGAGAATGATCTCGACGGGATGCGGGCCCCGCTGTCCCCTGGTCGACGGAACGGTCGTCGCGTGCGTCAATGGCCCGCCAGCCGCTTCGGCAAAACATTTCCAATGTTGCCGAAGAAACATGACACCGAGGGCGGAGAGGCTTCGCTGTGCCAACTGCGAGGGTACGGGGCCTTGTACGCCGCCAGGTTGTGCGCGTGCTGGCCGTTCTTCACCGCATAGGCGATCGGGACGACGACGTCCGCCAGCCGTCCGCCCGATGCATAACGGTGCTGCCGGCAGGGATAACAGAATTCGAAGCGTGGTTCGACCGGCCCCCGGCAGACGGCGCAGATGCCGGCGCCCAATGGAAGCGGGTTACGCAGAAAGTTGCGCTGCATTTCCACGGACCGCCGGGCAGCGGTCCAAATGTCGTCATTACCGTCTTCGGACAAGGGGAGGTAGCCCCTCCAGCGGGTCCAGAGCATCAGGAATCTGGCTGACAATGTACTCCACCGCCTCGAGCAATTGCTCGACGGTCCGCACCACCATTACGCCCGGCCGGGTGGCGTAGTCACGTGCCCAGTCGTGGACAAGCAGCGAATCGATCAGCACCACCGGGCGGCCATGCTGCAGCGCAAGTCTGGCCTGCATTCGAGCGCCACTCTGATACGCCGCCTCGATGACGACTGTCGCCGCCGCGTATCCGCTCATGACCGCATTACGCATGGGAAACGTCTGCTTGGTCGGCGGCGCGTCGGGCCAGAACTGACTCAGTACCAGTCCATCCCTGACGATCCGGTTTTGAAGCGATCGGTTGGTCGCAGGATAGTACCGATTGACGCCGGTTCCGATGATCGCGACCGTGCGGCCACCCACGCGCAGCGCCGCCTCGTGCGCGGCAGTGTCGATGCCTTTGGCAAGGCCCGACACCACGGTCACGCCGCTCTCGGCCAATGCGGCCGCCGCGGTCCGGGCGGTCGCGAGGCCACGCTCGGTCGGGTTGCGCGTTCCCACGACGGCCGCCGCCCGCCGATCCTGAGCCAAGGCTCCTCGGGTGAAGACCACCGGCGGCATCTGATGGATGTCGCGCAGTTGGGCTGGATACGTGTCGTCGAAGAGGCAGTGCACGGCGATCCCACTGGCGAGCCAGTCGCGCACCTCGGCCGCGGAGGCGTCGAGCACACCGTCGATCGCGTTGTCGTCGTCGAACAGCGTCGCGCCGGAGTACAGCGCCCGACGTAGCACCGGCATCGCGCTGCCCTCGGCAAGCACGTCCGCGGTGATGTCCGCCCACCGAGCGCCCGGACGCCGCAGCAACGCCACCAGGGCGGCGGTCTCGGCCAAACGATCTTCCGGCATGCCTTCGATCCTATGAGCCGTGGGTGCCGGCGGCAGCGGTGCATGGACCACGACGGCTCCCCCCTTCGGCTCGATCATCCTTCAAGGGTATACGTAATCGAACGCATGTTCTATTAGTCCGCCGTGTGTGGCCGGAGGCACCTGGATCGTCTGCGCCATCTCGGCCGGCGTGATGGCGTCATGCGAGAGCCGGATGGCCTCCGCCGTTCCCGACCATCTGCAGAACCGTGCCCAGTCCGTGCACCGGGCCGTCCGTCCGAGGCAGGATCAACGTTCGAATCTTCAAGGGCACTCCGCCGACGTCGTCCCTGGGGCTGTCGCCGACCATCAAGGTCTGGATGCCCGGAACGTCGAGCAGTTCCAGCGCGCGGGCGTAGATCGCCGGGTCGGGTTTCACCAGACCCACCTCGAAGGACAGCACTACGCCGTCGAGTAGACCACTCACACCGAACCGATCGAGGAGGGGACGAATGTCCAGCCCGATATTGGACAGCACCACGATCCTGACGCCGCGCGACTTCAGTTCTCGAAGGACAGGGAGGGCATCGTCGAAGAGCGCCCACTGATCCGGCATCACCGCGTACAGCGCAGCGATCAGATCGGGTTTGATACCGGGAAACAGGGCGACCGTCCTGTTGAAGACGTCCCAATGACGATCCTGGCTGAGATCGCGCTCGCTTCTGGGGTCGATCGTGTGGGCGTGCTGCCAGATCTGGTCGAGATGCTCGCGCAGGCCCGCGATCTGGTCGGCGCTCAGGTCCGGCTTCGCGCTTCCGCCCTCGGCCAGATGGCGGAGGGCGGCGTCGATCCAACGACCGGCATCGCCGCTCCCAACCAGCGTGGCGTGGAAGTCAAAGATGACCCCCTTGATCGGTTCGGGTGCCACATCGTTGAGCATGCTGCAGCCTAACTGCCCCGCCGCTCTCGACGCCGCGGTCGGCCGCAACGGAAAGTCCCCGGACGTCAGCGCCCGGGGGACGTCCCTTTGGTCAGAATCGCCGCTGACTCTGCGATCTCAGGATGCCCCTGGAGAGGACACCCCGAGAATGGTCAGTCTCAGCTGTTCCTGGGAAGTTAGGGGGTGCCTTCTGCCTGTGAGTGTCTCCCAAAATCAACACCTGACGGCAGCGGGCATGCGCGAGGATGCCATGTGCGCTTCCTAGCCACCCGGGCGCGGCCTCCTGTACCAGACAGTCATGTCATACCCCCGTGCGACGCTTCCCGACATGCCTGGACCTCGCTCGCGCGTCCGATCCGACTTCACCCTGCGCCTGCTGCTCGAGAAGATCGTCGAGTACGGCCTTTCCGACCACATCCGCAACCTCGTCGAGGACGCGCAGCGGCACATGGGATACCGCAGTCCCTATCGCGGCGGCAGGACGCTCACCGATCTGCTGCGTCAGGCTCATGCCGGGGCCCGCGCCGAAGACGACCAGGACGCCGCCGAGCGGTTGGAGGACGCCCTCTCGTACGCGACCAACATCATGGTCGCCCCAGACTTGGAGATCAAGTATCAGCTGCTCGGCGGCGCCCGTGGCCGACACGCGAACGCGCTGACCACCATCGTGTCGCATTCCGCGACATTCGTCGCCGACCAGGTTCGCACGTTCCTCGACGATCACCCGCAGGCAACCCGCGACGAGCTGATGGCATATCTCGACGAGATGAAGCGCCTGGTCATCACGGACGTGGCGGGGGCAGCCGGGGTCTTCGAGCTCAGCCGTGGCATGAACGAGCAGGCGACCTGGATGACGGAGGTGCTACTCGACCGCTTGCACACCGACGATTCAAGCGTCGGCGTCACGCCAACCGCTGAGGCTTCGGCAGAAGAAATCGCCGACGTGGTGTTGCTGCGCGCACGGCGCCGGGCGCTTCGGGAGCTCGATGCCGTCGTCCTCAACCGGCACAGCAGCGAGCGCGACCTGCAGCGGGCGTTGGAGAAGAATCTCTGGATATTCGGTGGGATGCAGCTGGCGGACAGGCCCGGCCCACGGCGAATCAGTAGCGGAATCGAGTTGGACCTAACGCTGCTCCGGCCGGACGGCACCGTGCACGTGGTCGAGTTGAAGCGGGCCGCCGTTGCGCTGCTCACCCATCAGCGGGATGAATGGCAGGTCCGCCCAGGTCAGAACGTACAGGGCGGCGGGTCGGGGAAGATCACGAGCCGCCACCCTGTGTGCCCGCAGCCGCTGTCACCGGACGCGGCGGAACGACATTCACCGGCACGCCTTCGCCCCTCCCGATGCACGCCTGGCCAAAAAACGGATGCCTCCCACCCCAGATCGGGTGAGAGGCGTCCGTTGAGTTCTCCACCAGGAGAGATGTCAACCCATCGTTCCTCTTAGGCAGTACTCACGGGAGACATCTCTAACTTCCCAAGTTCAGCTGCAGCCGCTGGTGGAGCCGCAGCCCTCGCAGACGTAGCAGCTGCCCGCGGGGCGCATCTTCGTGCCGCAGGTGAAGCACAGCGGCGCGTCGGCGGCCTTGCCCTGGACCAGTTCGAGCAGCTCCGTAGAGGAGCCGATGCGGCGCGGCGTCTCGATCTCGACGGGCTTGGAGGCTGTCGACGGCTTCTCCGCGGCGACCGGCTTCACCACCGGGGCCGAGTTTCGCATCTCGGTGAGGTCGACGTCGGACTCGCCGCCGCCGGCCTCGGCGCGCAGCTGGGCCGCGCGCTCCGCCGAGGTCAGGATGCCCAGCTCCGAGCGGGTGTCGAAGTCGAGGAAGTCCAGCGCCAGGCGGCGGAAGATGTAGTCCATGACCGAGCTCGCCAGGCGGATGTCCGGGTCGTCGGTCATGCCGGCCGGCTCGAAGCGCATGTTGACGAACTTCGAGACGTAGGTCTCCAGCGGCACGCCGTACTGCAGGCCGATGGAGATCGCCACCGAGAACGCGTCCATGACGCCGGCGAGGGTGGAGCCCTGCTTCGACATCTTGAGGAAGACCTCGCCGAGGCCGTCGTCCGGGTAGGACGAGGCGGTCAGGTACCCCTCGGCGCCCGCGACCGAGAACGACACGGTCGAGCTGGGCCGCTTCTTCGGCAGCCGCTTGCGCACCGGGCGGTACTCGATCACCTTCTCGGTCTTGACGACCTCCTGGGCTACCGGCTCGGGCTCGGCGTCCTTCTTCTTCGACACGGCCGACAGCGGCTGGCCGACCTTGCAGTTGTCGCGGTAGATCGCCAGGGCCTTGAGGCCGAGCTTCCAGCCCTGGTAGTAGATCTCCTCGACGTCCTCGACGCTCGCCGACTCCGGCATGTTGACCGTCTTGGAGATGGCGCCGGAGATGAACGGCTGGATCGCCGCCATCATCCGCACGTGGCCCATCGGGGCGATGGTCCGCTCGCCCATCGCGCAGTCGAACACGCTGTAGTGCTCGGTGCGCAGGCCGGGGGCGTCGACGACGTGGCCGTGCGCCGAGATGTGCTCGACGATCGCCTCGACCTGCTCCTCCTGGTAGCCCAGGGTGCGCAGGGCCCGCGGCACGGTCTGGTTGACGATCTGCATCGAGCCGCCGCCGACGAGCTTCTTGAACTTGACCAGGGCCAGGTCGGGCTCGACGCCGGTGGTGTCGCAGTCCATCATCAGGCCGATGGTGCCGGTCGGGGCGAGGACGCTGGCCTGCGAGTTGCGCCAGCCGTTCTTCGCGCCGATGCCGTTGCCCAGGGCCCACTGCGCCGTCGCCGCGTCCTTGATCGCGGCGTCGACGGCGCCCACGCTGCCGATGGCGTCGTTCGCGGCGGCGTGCTTGTGCATGACCCGCTGGTGCGCGGAGGCGTTGCGGGCGTAGCCGTCGTACGGTCCGACGACGCCGGCCAGCTCGGCCGAGCGGCGGTAGGCGGTGCCGGTCATCAGGCTGCTGATCGCCGCCGCGACACCCCGGCCGCCATCGGAGTCGTACGCCAGGCCGCTGGCCATGAGCAGCGCGCCCAGGTTGGCGTAGCCGATGCCGAGCTGACGGTACGCGCGGCTGGTCTCGCCGATCTTCTCGGTCGGGAAGTCGGCGAAGGAGATCGAGATGTCCATCGCGGTGATGACGAGCTCGACAGACTTGACGAACTTCTCGATGGCGAACGTGCCATCGGCGTTGAGGTACTTGAGCAGGTTCAGCGAGGCCAGGTTGCAGCTGGAGTTGTCCAGGTGCATGTACTCGCTGCACGGGTTGGAGGCGGTGATACGGCCGGTCTCCGGGCAGGTGTGCCAGTCGTTGATCGTGTCGTCGTACTGGATGCCGGGATCGGCACACTCCCATGCGGCGTGGGCGAGCTTGTGGAACAGCTCCTTGCCCTTGACGGTGGAGATCACGGTGCCGTCGAGGCGGGAGCGCAGCCCGAACTCGGCGTCCTCCTCGACCGAGCGCATGAACTCGGCGGAGACGCGTACCGAGTTGTTGGCGTTCTGGTACTGGACGCTGACGATGTCCTTGCCGCCGAGGTCCATGTCGAAGCCGGCGTCGCGCAGGGCGCGGATCTTGTCCTCTTCGCGGGCCTTGGTCTCGATGAACTCCTCCACGTCCGGGTGGTCGACGTCGAGGATCACCATCTTGGCCGCGCGGCGGGTGGCACCGCCGCTCTTGATGGTGCCGGCGGACGCGTCGGCGCCGCGCATGAACGACACCGGGCCGCTGGCGGTGCCGCCGCTGGACAGCAGCTCCTTGGAGGAGCGGATCCGCGACAGGTTGACGCCGGAGCCGGAGCCGCCCTTGAAGATCAGGCCCTCCTCCTTGTACCAGTCGAGGATCGAGTCCATCGAGTCGTCGACGGCGAGGATGAAGCAGGCGCTCACCTGCTGCGGCGACGGCGTGCCGACGTTGAACCAGACCGGCGAGTTGAAGCTGAACACCTGGTGCAGCAGCATCCAGGTCAGCTCCTGGCCGAACACCTCGGCGTCGCGGTCGGTCGCGAAGTAGCCGTGCGCCTGCCCGGCCCGCTGGTACGTCGACACCACGCGGTCGATCAGCTGGCGCAGCGACTGCTCGCGCGCCGGGGTGCCGACCGCGCCGCGGAAGTACTTGGTGGTGACGATGTTGGCGGCGTTGACGCTCCACGTCGCCGGGAACTCGACCCCCCGCTGCTCGAAGTTGATCGAGCCGTCCCGCCAGTTCGTCATGACGATGTCGCGACGCTCCCACGCCACCTCGTCATACGGGTGTACACCCTCGGTCGTCCAGACCCGCTCGACCCTCAGCCCCTCCCGCTGGTCCTTGCGTGCCGACGCCTTCGTCTTCGTCTCCCCCGCCATCCGCGGCCCCCTCATCGTCGTCATTCGTCGTTCGTCGTGCGTGGTCGTTCGCGGCCGGGCGACTTCGCACCGTCCGCTGGGTGATCTCTTCCCCTATTCGGTACCGCGTGTTGCCGGCGCTCCGGTCAGCCCGACCCGCGCGCCAGGCGCGAGGCCCCACTGGTGCTGAGCGCCCCGTCGGCCGGTTCGCCGGCGCGGGCGGCCGGAGCCGGCGACCCCTCCCCCTGCGGGTGCTGGTCCGGCTTCGCCGGCGCCGGCGGCGTGTCTGTCTTCTGTGCTCCTGCCCGCAGCGCCGCGATCTCGCGCTCGAAGTCGCTCAGCGAGTCGAACGAGCGATAGACGCTGGCGAAGCGCAGGTAGGCGACCTCGTCGAGCTCCCGCAGCGGCGCCAGGATCGCCAGGCCGACCTCGTGGCTGGGTAGCTCGGCGGCGCCCCGGGCCCGGACCGTCTCCTCGACCTTCTGCGCGAGCAGCGCGATGGCGTCCTCGTCGACCGGCCGGCCCTGGCACGCCTTGCGCACCCCGGCGATGATCTTCGATCGGCTGAACGGCTCCGTCACCCCGCTGCGCTTGACCACGGCGAGCACGGCCTCCTCGACGGTCGTGAACCGCCGCCCGCACTCCGGGCAGGAGCGACGCCGCCGGATGATCTGACCATCCTCGGCCTCGCGGGAGTCGACCACCCGCGAGTCGGCGTGCCGGCAGTACGGGCACCGCATCTCGATGGACCTCTCTCCATGGTACGCCGGACAAATCCGCGCAAAAGGGCATGACAAGTCCGGCGAGCGCCCCATAAGGCGGGCTCCGCCGGATGACTACATTCGGTGATGGATGACTGCCGGATCCACAAGTTATGGATGGCTTACACCCCTGTAACTACTACATCTAGGGGTAGACGCTATGCCGACGCCTACGCCGACGCAAGTCAATCGCGGATCCCGACACGTTTGTGTCACGCGTCTCAACAGGCCGTGCGGCGCGACCACGGGATCACCGCAGGTCAGCGCGTGCGGGGCAGGATCAGCCGCTGCCCGGCGTCGATACTGTAGCCGTCCAGGTGGTTGAGACGGCGGATCTCCTCGACCATGGCGTCACGCCCCCGCCACCCGCGGCGCTCGCTCGCGATGCCCCAGAGCGTGTCGCCAGGCTGCACGATGACGGTCGGCACCGGCCCCGGCGGGTCGGCGGCCTGCCCCGGCGCGGCGACGAGCGCGACGAGACCACCGGCCAGCGCGAGCAGGAAGCAGAACACCACGACCCGGCCGCGCCGCGTGAGGCGGATCGGCGCCGCTCCGTGCCCCTTTGCGGCCTTCCGTCCCATGTCAGCCCTCATTTCCGCACACCCGTTCGATAGAACAGTCGTACGATGGCGTATCAGAGAGGAGCGAGCCGTGTCGAGCGACTCGCCGAAAAATCGGCGCGCCACGTAGTACAGATGTTTGAAACTGTCGTACCTCGGCGATACGGTGATCCACACACGATCAAGCGCCTTTGATCGGGAATACCGGAATGTGCGACAACCGGCTCCCCCGCACCCGCGGGAAGCCCGGGTGACGGACCACCCCACGGCCCGTCAGCAGGCGCGGCGCCAGCCCGCTCCTGCCAACACGAGGGAGGACGACGTGTCAGCCGACGACCGCACCGACGCATCCGCGAGCAAGCCGGACGAGATCATCGACGGCCCCGGAGCTGAGGTCACCGCCATCGCCGGCCGCTCCGGCACGAAGCGCGCCACCCGCCGCCGCGGCAGCGAGCCGGAGATGCGCGCGGTCACGGCGGTGGTCAGCGCCTTCCCCGACCTCTTCGCCGCCGACCTGACCGTCCGCCAGCGCCGCATCCTCGAGTTCATCCGCTCCGCCGTCGAGCGCAACGGCTATCCGCCGAGCGTGCGCGAGATCGGCGAGGCCGTGGGCCTGGTCTCCCCGTCGAGCGTCGCCTACCAGCTCAAGGAGCTGGAGCGCAAGGGCTACCTGCGCCGCGACCCCAACCGCCCGCGCGCCGTCGACGTCCGCCCGCCGAGCGAGCTAGTCGCGGTCGACGAGGAGGCCGCGCGCGCCGCCCGCCCAGCCCCCGCCTTCGTGCCGGTCCTGGGCCGCATCGCCGCCGGCGGCCCGATCCTGGCCGAGCAGGCCGTCGAGGACGTGTTCCCACTCCCCCGGGAGCTGGTCGGCGAGGGCACCCTCTTCATGCTCCAGGTCAAGGGCGACTCAATGCTCGACGCCGCCATCTGCGACGGCGACTGGGTCGTTGTGCGGCAGCAGCCCAACGCCAACAACGGCGAAATCGTGGCCGCCATGCTCGACGGCGAGGCCACCGTGAAGACATACCGCAACCGCGACGGCCACATCTGGCTGATGCCCCAGAACGCCGCCTTCGACCCCATCCCCGGCGACCACGCCACAATCCTGGGCCGCGTCGTCACGGTGGTCCGCCGCATCTGACCCGTCCCCGGCCGGCACCGCACCCAGTCCGCACCATGCGGCCGACAACCACGGCCGCGCCCAGTCCGCACCCGCGCGGCCGACAACACGGCCGCGCCCAGTAGCGGCAGGGTGGCGGACAAGCCTGCGACGGCCAGGACGACAGGGCCAGGACGACAGGGCCAGGGCCAGGGCCGGGGCCGGGGCCGCAGCCGGAGAGGCCCGGCCAGTCGGGCAGCGCTGCGACGGGCGAGGCACCCCTGCGGGCCGGACGCCGACTCGGCAGGGTCCGGCCCGCGTCGGACCGCCACCGGCCAGACAAACCCGGGCTGGACGCCGACGGGCGGGGTGGCACGCGGACGCAAACGTGCCAGACCGGCACCCACCGACGCCGACAAGCGGTTGGCACCCGCCGACGCTGTGTGGCTGGCTACCACGCGCCGCTTGGTGACCATGCGCTGCACGACCGCGGCCACCAATCACACCGACGCCGACGGGCGGGGCGGCCGCGCGGACGCCAACGGCCAGAGGCGCGCGCCGTCGCCCATACGGCAGGGTCGCACGCGCGGACGCGGGGCGGCCAGACGGGCACGCCGAACGGCCGGGGTGGGCCAGGCGCGGACGCTACGAGGCGGCCGCGGATGTGATCAGCGGTGCGCGCCTCGCGTCAGCGGTGTGGGGCGTAGCCGCGGTCGTAGCCGTCGTGGTCGCTGCGGCCGTAGCCGCCGCGCTGGTCGTACGCGGACGGTGGGGGGCCCTGGGCGTAACCCTGCTCGGGCTGTGGGCCGTAGCCGCCCCTCGGCTCGCCGCCGTACGCGTTGCCGCCGCCCGAGCCACGGCCGTACGCGTCGCCACCACCGCGACCCACGCCGCCGCCGTACGCGTCGCCACCACCGCCGCCCGAGCCACGGCCGTACGCGTCGCCGCGACCTCCGCCCGGGCCGCCGTATGCGTTGCCACCGCCGCCGCCCGAGCCGCCGTAGACGTTGCCGGGGCCGCCCGAGCCGGCCGAGCCGCCTGGACCGCCGCCGTAGACGCTGCCGCCGCCGCCCGAGCCGCTACCGCCGTAGACGTTGCCGCCACCGGCGGCCGGACCGGCCGAGCCGCCGCCGTACACATTGCCGGTGCCTGAGCTGCCGCCGGGGCCACCGCCATAGACGTTGCCGCCGCCGGGCGGACCGGTTGCGGGACCTGAGGGCTGGCGGCCGCCGTAGACGTTGCCGCCGCCGGCCGAATCGCCACGGCCGCCGCGGCCGCCGCGCGGGCCGCCTGGGCCGTAGGGCTCGTCAGCGGCGTAGGGGTCGTCAGAGGTGAAGGGGTCGTTGCCGTATGCGCCCATCGTGGCCGGCATGTCCCGGTCGTCGGGCACGGCGTCGGACTGCCCTCGGATGGGGCCGGTGTTCGGGCCGTTGGGGCCGGCGGTGCGGCGGGCCGCCCGGGAGCGGCGGATGCCGATCACGCCGGCGATCACCAGGCCCAGGCCCAGAACGCCGATCAAGGCGACCGCGTAGGTGATGTCCTGCAGAGTGATGGACTTCATGAAGCTCTGGTCCTTCGCCTTGGGCGACGGGATGCCGTTGCCATTGCCGTTGTCGGCGCCGGCCGAGATGTCGGTCGGCGTGTACTTCAGCAGTGGCGCCTTCTTCGAGGAATCCATGTCGGATGCGGTGATGTAGTGCTTGCCGTCCGGCGTGTAGGTGATCGCCTCGCCCTGCGGCTCGTTGGGCAGCGGGGTGATGCGCGGCTTGCCCGTCGTGATCGCCTTGACCACGTCGCCGTCGGGGACGTCGAACTCGTAGGCGTCGGAGTAGGTGCGGACGACAACCTTCGAGCCGTCCGGGGAGGACGCCGCGCCGGTGACCAGCTTCCAGCCAAGCATGCCCAGGGGATTGGGGGTCTTCGTCTCCTGGGTGGTGAAGTCGCCGGCCTTCTTGAGCTTGACGGTCTTCTCGGGCTCCAGGGGGCCCTCCGACACCCACACCTCGCTCGGCGCCGCCTTGGTGATGATGATCGGCAGGCCGTCGCCGTTGATCAGCAGGGCCTCAGCGTCGTGCTTCTTGCCGTCGGGGTAGGCCAGCCGGTTGATGGTGGGCTGCTTCGCCCCCTGGGCCATGGTCCAGATCGCGACCGTCGGGCGCGGGTCCTTCGTGCCGCCGCTGACCTCGTCGTTGTCGCCGATGTCGGCGATGTAGAGCGTGCCGTTCTTATCCATGGCGGCGTCTTCGGGATCGAGCGCCCTCGTCGGGTAGTTGATTGTGCTGACGAGCTTGCAGTCGTTGTCGAGAACGAAGATCTTCGGCTTGCCCGGGGGCGGCTGGCTGTCCTGGATGGCGTAGTAGCCGGTCTGCGTGGCGACCAGGCCGGAGATCTCGTTGACTTCCTTCGAGTTGGGCGTGCAGACGGCGGTGCCCGGGGACGGGCCGGTCGCGGGTGACGGTGCGTGAGCCGCGGCCGATGCCGGAACTCCGGCCGACAGGCCGATCGCCGCGGCCGCACAGAACACCACCCGTCGTCGCATCGCACAAGTTTGGCAGAGCCGGACCAGGATTGGGGGTGCCCGGTCCGGCTGTCACTCCAAGTAACTGATTGATACAACGCTACGTAATCACACGGCGTAGGGTGCGAGCTCGGCGGCGAGGCTCTCCGTCACCCGGGCGCGCAGCCGCGTGCCCTCGGCCAGGTGCGAGGTCTCCAGGACCTCGCCGACCGAGTGCACCCGCGCGACCAGGTCGCCGCGCTCATACGGCACCACGGCCGTCAGCTCGATCGCCGGCCACGGCAGCCGGCGCTCGACCGCGGCCCGCACGTCCTCGATGCCGGCGCCGGTGCGCGCGGAGGCGAAGACCGCCTCGGGCCACAGCCGCTTGAGCCGCAGCTGGGTCTCCTCGCCGGCCGCGTCCAGCTTGTTGATCACCAGCAGCTCCGGCACGGCGTCGGCGCCGACCTCGGCCAGCACCTCGCGGACCGCCCTGACCTGTGCCTCGGGGTCCGGGTGCGAACCGTCGACGACATGCAGTACGAGATCTGCCTCGGCGACCTCTTCGAGGGTGGACCGGAAGGCCTCGACCAGCTGGTGGGGCAGGTGGCGGACGAACCCGACCGTGTCGGACAGCGTGTAGATGCGCCCGTCCGCGGCCCGGGCCCGCCGGGTGGTGGTGTCCAGTGTGGCGAACAGCGCGTCCTCGACCAGCACGCCCGCCCCGGTCAGCCGGTTGAGCAGGCTGGACTTGCCGGCGTTGGTGTATCCGGCGATGGCCACCGCGGGCACCCGGTTGCGCCGGCGGGTGGCGCGCTTGGTGTCGCGGATCGTCGCCATCGCGGCGATCTCGCGCTTGAGCCGGGCGATGCGGGTGCGGATGCGCCGCCGGTCGATCTCCAGCTTGGTCTCACCGGGACCGCGCAGGCCGACGCCGCCGTTGCCGCTGGCCGAGCCGCCGGCCTGCCGGCTGAGCGCCTCGCCCCAGCCCCGCAGGCGCGGCAGAAAGTACTGCAGCTGCGCCAGCTCGACCTGGGCCTTGCCCTCCTTGCTCTTGGCGTGCTGGGCGAAGATGTCGAGGATCAGCGCCGTGCGGTCGATGACCTTGACGTTGACCTGCGACTCCAGGGTGCGCAGCTGCGACGGGGACAGCTCGCCGTCGCAGATGACGGTGTCCGCGCCGCTGCCGGTCACCACGGCGCGCAGCTCCTCGACCTTGCCCCGGCCGATGAAGGTGGACGGGTCGGGCCGGCCGCGGCGCTGGATGAGGCCGTCGAGCACCTGGGAGCCGGCCGTCTCGGCGAGCGCGGCCAGCTCGGTCAGCGAGTTCTCGGCGTCGGTGACGCTGCCCTCGGTCCACACGCCGACCAGCACGACGCGCTCCAGGCGCAGCTGGCGATACTCGACCTCGGTGATGTCGGAGAGCTCGGTGGACAGCCCGGCGACGCGCCGCAGGGCGTGCCGCTCCGCGAGTTCGAGATCGCCGTCGTCAACGAAATCCTCGAACTCCTCTGCGTCCGCGTCGTAGGCGTCTGCGGAAAAGCTCGTTCGTGCGCGCAAGATGATCTCCTCGGTGAAGCTGCGTCAACCCTGCAATCCTGACACTTCACGGCCACCGAGGCACTTGATATTGGCGGTATCGCATCGACGCGCCGCAATTCGGGCACACCGGGTGGTCGGCCGGGTGATCGCCGGGGTGAGAATGGGCTCGTGACACCTGCCACACACAGACTGCCCAGCGCCGGGTTCTCCATCACCATCCGTGTCTCCGTCAACGCCGACGCCTCCGCCATCGGCCGCCTGACCACCGCGGTCGGCGAGGCCGGCGGAATCGTCACGGCGGTAGACGTCGTCGACTCCGACAGTGCCAACGTCGTGGTCGACCTCACCTGTGACACCGCCGACTCCTCCCACGCCGAGCAGGTCGTGGCCTGCCTCGAGAAGGTCGACGGGGTCGACGTGCGCAAGGTCTCCGACCGCACGTTCCTGCTGCACCTCGGCGGCAAGATCGAGGTCGCGCCGAAGGTCGCACTGCGCAACCGCGACGAGCTCTCCCGCGCCTACACGCCGGGCGTGGCCCGCGTGTGCCTGGCGATCGCCGAAAACCCGGACGACGCCCGGCGCCTGACCATCAAACGCAACACGGTCGCCGTGGTCACCGACGGCTCGGCGGTGCTCGGCCTCGGCAACATCGGGCCCTACGCCGCGATGCCGGTCATGGAGGGCAAGGCCGCCCTGTTCAAGCGCTTCGGCGGGGTTGACGCCTGGCCGGTCGTACTCGACACGCAGGACACCGACGAGATCATCTCGATCGTGCGGGCGATCGCCCCGGCGTACGGCGGGATCAACCTCGAGGACATCGCCGCGCCCCGCTGCTTCGAGATCGAGGAGCGGCTGCGCGAGCAGTTGGACATCCCGGTGTTCCACGACGACCAGCACGGCACCGCGATCTGCGTGCTGGCCGCGCTCACCAACGCGCTGCGCGTGGTGGGCAAGCCGATCAGCCAGGTCCGGGTCGTCGTCAGCGGCGCCGGCGCGGCCGGTACCGCGATCATGAAGCTCCTGCTGCGCCAGGGTGTCGGCGACGTGATCGCCACCGACCGGCCGGGCGCGCTGCACCGCGGCATGACCGGTCTGTCGGCCGGCTGGCAGTGGCTGGTGGACAACACCAACAAGGACAACTACGCCGGCGACCTGCGCGGGGCGCTGCGCGGCGCCGACGTGTTCATCGGGGTGAGCGCGCCAAACCTGCTCACCGGCGACGACATCGCCACGATGGCGCCCGGCTCGATCGTGTTCGCGCTGGCCAACCCCGACCCGGAGGTCGACCCGCGGGAGGCGCGCGAGCACGCCGCGATCGTCGCCACCGGCCGCTCCGACCAGCCCAACCAGATCAACAACGTGCTCGCGTTCCCCGGCGTGTTCCGGGGCATGCTCGACGCGCAGGCGCGCGAGTTCACCGACGAGATGGCCCTGGCCGCGGCGCGGGCGATCGCCGACACGGTGGGCGAGGACAAGCTGAACCCGACGGTGATCGTGCCGAGCGTGTTCGACGCGCGGGTCGCTCCCGCCGTCGCGGCTGCGGTGCGGGCCGCGGCCAAGGGGCCCCAGCTGGACTCGATGCTCGACGGGGCTACCCCCGACGGCAGGCCCGCGGTCCGGTAGCCCCCGGGCCTCGAGCCGGCCTCAGGAGTAGGTGGGAGCGAGCTGCCGGATGGCCTGCGCGTCGACGTCGCCGTGAGCGACGACGACCGCAGGCCCACGCAGCAGGAACTCCGTCGGCGTCGCGGTGACGGTGAGCCGGCCGCCGAGCACGTCGACCACGACCACGCCGCCGTCGAGGCCCGCGTGGTGCAGCGCCGCGGCGGCCACCGCGCACGCGCCGGACCCGCACGACTGGGTCTCCCCGGAGCCGCGCTCGTACACCCGCATCCGCCGATACAGGTCGGCGCCCGCCGGGGCCGGGCCCACGGCGGCGAACTCGACGTTGACCCCCGCCGGGAAGATCAGCGCGTCGACCGCCGGCGCGCGGGTCAGGTCGAGCCGCTCCAGGGTGGGCTCGTCGACGGCGCAGACCAGGTGCGGGTTGCCCACGTCGACCGCCGTGCCGGTGAAGGTCGCCTCGCTGGTGGCCGCCTCGCTCTGCACGTAGACCCGCGGCAGCGGCATCCCGGCCGAGATCTCCTCGCCCATGGTGACCGGCACCACGCCCGCGCGGGTGACCAGGTCGAACGAGCCCTCCGGGTCGACCAGGCCGGCCTCGGCGAGGTATCGCGCGTAGACCCGCACCCCGTTGCCGCACATCTCCGCCTGCGAGCCGTCGGCGTTCCAGTAGTCCATGAACCACTCCGCGCCGGCGGCGGACGCCTCGGCGTCGGGGTGGGCGGCGCTGCGCACGACGCGCAGCACGCCGTCTGCGCCGATGCCGCGCCGCCGGTCGCACAGGGCGGCGACGAGGGCCGGGGTCAGCGGCAGGGTGCCGTCCGGGTCGGGCAGAATGACGAAGTCGTTGCCCGTGCCGTGGCCTTTCGCGAAGCGCATGGCGTCAATCTTGCCGCACCGCGCTCAAGGCCGCGCCGGTGATGTCCGCCGCGGCACCGTCGAGCCAGTGGATCCGCCCGTCCCGGCGGAACCAGGATCGCTGCCTGCGCACGAAGCGCCGGGTGGCGCGTGCGGTCTCCGCCCGCGCCTCGTCCTCCCCGCACAGTCCGTCGAGATGGTTCATGATTTGGCGGTACCCGAGGGCGCCGCCGGCCGTGCGTCCCTCCCGCAGCCCGGCGCGCAGCAGCCCGCGCACCTCCTCGACGAAGCCGGCCGCCCACATCGCGTCCACCCGCGCCTCGATCCGCGCGTCGAGCACGGCGGTGTCGACGTCGACGCCGAGTTGCACCGCGTCGTACACCGGGCGCGGCTGCGGCAGTGCCGCGGTGAACGCCGTGCCGGTGAGCGCGTTGACCTCCAGGGCCCGCACGATCCGGCGGCCGTTGCTGGGCAGGATCCGCCCGGCGGCGACGGGGTCGGCGGCCTGCAGCCGGGCGTACAGGGGCGCCGGCCCCGCCTCGGCCAGCTCCCGTTCCAGCTCGGCGCGCAGGCCGGGGTCGGTGCCCGGGAAGTCGAAGTCCTCGAGCACCGCCCGGACGTACAGTCCCGAGCCGCCGACGAGCAGCGGCACCCGGCCGCGGGCGGCGATGTCGTCGATCGCGGCGCGGGCCAGGCTCTGGTAGACCGCGACGCTGGCGGGCTCGGTGACGTCCCAGATGTCCAGGACGTGGTGCGGCACGCCGCCCCGCTCGGCGGGGGTGAGCTTGGCGGTGCCGATGTCCATCCCGCGGTACAGCTGCATGGAGTCGGCGTTGACGACCTCACCGCCGAGGGCCTCGGCCAGGCGCAGGCTCAGCGCGGACTTGCCCGCCGCCGTGGGTCCGACGACGGCGAGGACCCTGTTCATCGAGAATTCACCTTTGGTTACCGCCAGGTTGCCACAAAGTAGCCGACGCCGTACGGGGCCGCGTCGTACAGCAGTTCACCGGCCATCTTGCGGTCCGCGGCCTGGCAGGCGCCGGCCAGCACCTGCCAGGGCGCCCGGCCCGCGACCAGCAGCTCGCCGGCCTCGCCCGGATCGATCGCGGCCAGCGCCGCGGCGTCGGCCGCGGCCAGGGCGGCCGCCACGGCGGCGTCGAAGGGCTCGGCGCGGGCGTCGAAAAAGCCGGGAGCCTTCTCGGTACGGCAGGACGATCCGTCCCCGAGCACCAGCAACCCGACGCGCTCGGCCTCCCCGGCCAGCGCCCGGCCGAGCCGCGCGCACTCGGCGGGCGGTGCGTCGGCGGCGACGCTCTGGAAGTCTCCGGCGTGCGGGGCGAGCCACGCGCCGATCAGCAGGCTGAGCGGGAGCTCCTCGCCGGAAGGGTCGCCGACCGGCAGATCGATGCCCCACGGGTACAGGGTTCCCCCGAACGGCGGCTGACGGCGTACCGTCGTGGTATCGGAACCGACGACGATGAGCGAGTCGACCGAGGCGTTCGTCAGGTGCGCCACTGCGGCGCGGCAGGCAACCCGTAGGTCGTGCAGCTCGCCGGCCGCCCCGGCGGCCACCTCCGGCACGAGCAGTGGTGGATGTGGGCAGACCGCGGCGGCGACGAGTGACACGGCCTAACGTTATCGGGGACGGTCGCTGCGCAGCCGTGCGACCCATGAATGGCACCGGAATGGTCACGGTTCGGCCGCAGGCACTCGACCGGCCCCGGGGCACACCTGTGAGAATGCCCTGGGGAACTTTGCTGTGCGATGGCGGCGTAACGGTGGGATACCCGATCCTGCCGGCGCCGGGAGCGAGGATGGGCAGATGAGCGACCCTATGGAGTTTGGACGGATCGACGCCGACGGCAACGTCTTCGTGAAGACGGCCGCCGGTGAGCGGGCCATCGGGTCCTGGCAGGCAGGAACACCCGAGGAGGGCTTGGCCCACTTCGCGCGCCGGTTCGCCGACCTGGTGACCGAGGTCGACCTGATCGAGGCTCGGCTGGGCAGTGGCGCCGCCGACGCCGGCCATTCACTGTCCACCATTCGCCGCCTGCGCGGCGGCCTCGATGAGGCACACGTCGTCGGCGACATCGACGGGCTCGCCGCCCGCCTCGACAAGCTCACCTCGATAGCGGAGGAGAAGGCCGGCGCCGCCCGGGCCGCCCGCGACGCGGCGCGCGCCGAGTCCCTCGCCCGCAAGACCGCCCTGGTCGAGGAGGCCGAGGTGATCGCCGCCGAGGCGACCGGCTGGAAGACCGCCGGCGACCGGCTCAAGGAGATCCTCGACGAGTGGAAGTCGATCCACGGCGTCGAGAAGAAGGCCGAGAGCGAGCTCTGGAAGCGCTACGCGGCCGCCCGCGACGCCTTCACCCGCCGCCGGGGCGCGCATTTCGCGACCCTCGACGCGAGCCGCAAGCAGGCCCAGGGCCGCAAGGACGAGCTCGTCACCGAGGCCGAGTCGCTGTCGGAGTCCACGGAGTGGAACGCGACGGCCGCCCGGCTCAAGGAGCTCATGACCGAGTGGAAGTCCGCCCCGCGCGCCGCGAAGGACACGGAGCAGAAGCTCTGGGAGCGGTTCCGGGCCGCGCAGGACGCCTTCTTCAAGCGGCGCAGCGAGGTCTTCTCGGCCCGCGACGCCGAGTTCAAGGGCAACCTCGACCGCAAGCAGGAGCTGCTCGCCCAGGCCGAGGCGCTCGACATCGACGGCGACCCGAAGGGCGCGCAGAACAAGCTCCGCGAGATCCAGGGCGCCTGGCACGACGTGGGCCGGGTGCCGCGCGAGTCGCAGGCCGGCCTGGACCGCCGCATGCGCGCGGTCGAGGACAGGGTGAAGTCCGCGATGGACGCGGCGTGGCGGCGCACCCCGCCCGAGGCGAGCCCCCTCCTGGCGCAGATGCGCGAGCAGGTGGCGCGGGCGGAGCAGCAGCTGGCGAGCGCCCAGGCTGCGGGCGACCAGCGCCGCATCAAGGATGCCGAGAAGGCCCTGGAGTCGAAGCGCAAGTTCCTGGCGATGGCGGAGCACACCGGCTGACGGACTTCCTCAGTGACGGGCAGAGTCCCGTCCGACATAGAAAAGTTGACCACTACACGCCGCCTGCGTGTAGTGGTCAACGTATTTCGGCGCCAGTCGAGACCGGGCATCGCCGTCGATCTGCGTCGACCAGCCATCATGTTCGCCATGATCACGGAGTGAACATGCACAAAAAGCAACACGTTCACTCCGTGATAATGGCGAACCCCGCTCATCGTGGACGCCAGGCGCATGATCACGGAAACGTTGCTCGCCGCTACCCGCGCGGAGCGACCGACTTGTCCGACAAATCATCCGCAACCTCACCGCGCGGGTCTCACCCCCGGCGGCGGTTCGTCAGCAGTGGGAGGCGGGCTGCGGCGGCGGGACGCCGATCGCCGGCATGCCCAGGGACACGCCGGGAGTGCGGGTGACCCGGCCGGCCTCCCACGCGTCGCCCGCGCGGGTGCGGCGGTGCGCGACGAGCGGGCCGTCGGCGTTGAGGTGGTGCGGCGCGGCGTAGGTGACCGTGGTGTGCACGACGTCGCCGGGGCGGATGCCCGCGTCCGGGTCGGCGGCGAAGTGCACCAGCCGGCCGTCGCGGGCGCGGCCCGAGAGGCGGCCCGTCGCGGTGTCCTTGCGGCCCTCGCCGACGGCGGCCAGGACCTCCAGCGTGGAGCCCACGAGCCGCTTGTTCTCCGCCCAGCTGATCTCCTCCAGCGTGGCGATCAGGCGGTCGTACCGCTCCTGCACGACCCGCTTCGGCACCTGCTCGTCCATCGTGGCGGCCGGGGTGCCGGGACGCTTGGAGTACTGGAAGGTGAAGGCACTGGAGTAGCGGGCCGCGCGGACCACCTCGAGCGTCTGCTCGAAGTCGGCGTCGGTCTCGCCGGGGAAGCCGACGATGATGTCGGTGGTGATCGCGGCGTCCGGCATCGCGGCGCGGACCTTGTCGATGATCCCGAGGTACTTCTCGGCACGGTACGAGCGGCGCATCGCGCGCAGCACGGCGTCGGAGCCGGACTGCAACGGCATGTGCAGCGAGTGGCAGACGTTCGGGGTCTCGGCCATCGCGGCGATCACGTCGTCGGTGAAGTCCTTCGGGTGCGGGCTGGTGAACCGGACGCGCTCCAGGCCGTCGATGTCGCCGCAGGCGCGCAGGAGCTTGCCGAAGGCGTAGCGGTCGCCGAACTCGACGCCGTACGAGTTCACGTTCTGGCCGAGCAGCGTGACCTCGAGGACACCCTCCGCGGCGAGGGCCCGGACCTCGGCCAGGATGTCGCCGGGGCGGCGGTCCTTCTCCTTGCCGCGCAGCGCGGGCACGATGCAGAACGTGCATGTGTTGTTACAGCCGACGGAGATCGACACCCAGCCGGCGTAGGTCGACTCACGGCGGGTCGGCAGTGTGGACGGGAAGACCTCGAGCGACTCGAGGATCTCCACCTCGGCGGCGGCGTTGTGCCGGGCGCGCTCGAGCAGCACCGGCAGGGAGCCGATGTTGTGCGTGCCGAAGACGACGTCCACCCAGGGCGCCTTCTTCACGATCTCGCCGCGGTCCTTCTGCGCCAGGCAGCCGCCGACGGCGATCTGCATGCCGGGGTGGGCGCGCTTGGTCGGGCGCAGGTGGCCGAGGTTGCCATACAGCCGGTTGTCGGCGTTCTCCCGCACCGCGCACGTGTTGAACACGACGACGTCGGGCTCGCCGTCGCCGTCCGCCGGCACGTAGCCAGCCTCCTCCAGCAGTCCGGAGATGCGCTCGGAGTCGTGCGCGTTCATCTGGCAGCCGTAGGTGATCACGCGGAAGGTGCGGTTGTCAGTCATGGCAGCACGAATAATAGCCCCCGATCCGCTCACCGGCCGTATCCACGAGGCGGGACAGCATCCACGAGGCCGGGTAGCTGGACGTCGGCCGCCTCGCCTGCCGCGTCACCAAAACCGGCCCGTCAGGCACGCGCCAGGCAAATCGTCCGTTGTTATCGCTCCGTGACCGCAGTGTCGCGGATCAACGCCCTTTGCCCCGCTAACGTCATTCGCACCGCGGAGACAGGCGGCCATCACTATGCAGTGGGGCGGATGATGACTGACCAGCCTTTGATCGTGCTCAGTGGCGTGAACAAGTGGTTCGGCGACCTGCACGTGTTGAAGGACGTCAACCTGTCCATCGGGCGGGGCGAGGTCGTGGTCGTGATCGGACCGTCCGGATCGGGCAAGTCGACGCTGTGCCGGGCGATCAACCGGCTGGAGCCGATCAATCAGGGTGAGATCCTCGTCGACGGCACCCGCCTGCCCGAGGAGGGCCGGCCGCTGGCCAAGCTGCGCAGCGAGGTCGGCATGGTGTTCCAGTCGTTCAACCTGTTCGCGCACAAGACCGTGCTGGAGAACGTGATGCTCGGCCCGGTCAAGGTCCGGAAGGAGAAGCCGGCCGCGGTCCGGGAGCGGGCGATGGGCCTGCTCGAACGGGTCGGGATCGGCAAGCAGGCGGAGAAGTATCCGGCCCAGCTGTCCGGCGGACAGCAGCAGCGCGCGGCGATCGCGCGCGCCCTGGCGATGCAGCCCAAGGCGATGCTGTTCGACGAGCCGACGAGCGCCCTGGACCCGGAGATGGTCGGCGAGGTGCTCGACGTGATGACCACCCTGGCGGGCGAGGGCATGACCATGGTCGTGGTCACCCACGAGATGGGCTTCGCCCGGCACGCCGCCAACCGGGTCGTGTTCATGGCCGACGGGCAGCTCGTCGAGGAGGCCACGCCGGCGGAGTTCTTCGCCAACCCGCGCACCGAGCGCGCCAAGGACTTCCTGTCGAAGATCCTCACCCACTGACGCACAGACATACCTCGGCACACGAGATCAGGCGTACCGGCCCCGGTGCGCCAGCGGCCGGCCGGCTCGTCCGGGCGGTCATGAGGTCATGGAAGGAGCACGCAGAATGCGAATCACGCGGATCGCGGCCGTCGCCGCGGTCGCCACGCTTTCGCTCGGCCTCGCCGCTTGCGGCAAGGAGGGCACCCCCACCCCGGAGACGCCGGCCGGCCAGTCCGGCGCGCCCGCCGCGGCGAGCGACGCGTGCATGTCCTCGGGCACGTCCTTCACGCCGGCCAGCGGCGTGGACATCGCCGGCAGCCCCACGTTCGCCAAGATCAAGCCGGCCGGCAAGGTCGTCATCGGCGTCAAGGCCGACCAGCCGAACCTCGGCTACAAGGACGCCTCGGGCAAGCGCTGCGGCTTCGACATCGAGATCGCCCAGCTGATCGCGTCGAAGCTGGGCATCGACCCGGCCAAGATCGAGTACAAGGAAATCCAGTCCGCCAACCGCGAGTCGGCGATCAAGGGCGGCGAGGTCGACTACTACGTCGGCACCTACTCGATCACCGACAAGCGCAAGGCCGACGTCTCCTTCGCCGGCCCGTACTTCATCGCGCACCAGGACCTGCTGGTGCGCAAGGACGACACGTCCATCACCGGCGCGGACTCGCTCAAGGACAAGAAGGTGTGCTCCGTGAGCGGCTCGACGCCGATCCAGCGGGTGCGCGACCTGAAGCTCACCGAGGACGGCAACGTCGTGGAGTTCAAGACGTACTCCGAGTGCGTGTCGCAGCTGATCGACAAGAAGGTCGACGCGGTCACCACCGACGACGCGATCCTCAAGGGCTACGCCGCCCAGAACCAGAGCAAGCTCAAGGTCGTGGGCAAGCCGTTCGTCAACCCGGCGACCAGCCAGCCGTACCCGGAGAAGTACGGCATCGGCCTCCCGCACGACGACAAGGCGCTGCGCGACTTCGTCAACGGCGCGCTGGAGACCGCCGAGAAGGACGGCACCTGGCAGAAGATCTACGACGGCACGCTGGGCAAGTCGGGCTCCCCGGCCACCGCGCCGCCGCTCGAGAAGTACTGATCGTGACATCGGGACGCCGCTCCTACCGGGGGCGGCGTCCCGCCTCATTCCCTCCGACGGGCAGCGCGTGAGCGGTCCGGAGCGCAGTGGAGGGGCTGCTCACCTGATAGGACAGGGCTCCGTTCAATCTTGCCGGAGCGAAGCGGAGGGCGAGTGAACGAGTTCTTTCACGTCCTGACGGACAACTGGGACGTCATCGGGTCGCATTTCCTGGCGACGATCGAGCTGTTCCTGATCGCCGCCGCGGGGTCGCTGGTCTTCGGCACCCTGCTGGCCGCGATGCGCGTGTCCCCGGTGCCGGCGCTACGCGCCTTCGGCACCTCCTACGTGCTGCTGCTGCGCAACTGCCCGCTGACCCTGGTCTTCGCGCTGCTGGTGTTCGCCGTGCCGAAGCTGGAGGTCAACATCGACTACTTCCCCAGCGCGTGCATCGCTCTCATCGCCTACACCAGCGCATTCGTGTGCGAGGCGCTGCGCTCGGGCATCAACACGGTGCCGGTCGGGCAGGCCGAGGCCGCCCGCGCGCTGGGCATGACGTTCGCCCAGGTGCTGGGCTCGGTCGTGCTGCCGCAGGCGTTCCGCACGGTGGTGCCGCCGATGATCAGCGTGCTCAACGCCATGCTGAAGAACACCACGATCGCGGCCGGATTCTCGGTCGCCGAGGCGGGCGCGATCCAGGCGTACCTGTCCGAGCGCGGCGAGAACCAGATCTACGTCCTGCTGTGGGTCACGATCGGCTTCCTGATTCTGGTGGTTCCGCTGGTCGCTCTGCAGCGGACGCTCGAGCGACGCTGGAGGGTCGCGCGATGACCAACGTGCTCTACGACCTGCCCGGCCCGAAGGCTCGGCTGCGCAACCGGATCCTCGGCGTGGTGAGCGCCCTCGGGATCGTGGCGCTGCTGGCGTACATCGTCTGGCGCTTCTACGACACCGGCCAGTTCGAGCCGCTCAAGTGGCAGCAGTTCGAGTACACGGCGATCCAGTACCAGCTGCGGGACGGCTACCTGACCACGCTGCGTGTCGCGGGCACCGCGGCCGTGCTGGCGCTGCTGCTCGGCGCGCTGCTGGCCGCCGGGCGGCTGAGCGACCACGCCTGGCTGCGGGCGCCGGCCACCTCGTTCGTCGAGCTGTTCCGGGCGATCCCGCTGCTCGTGCTCATCTTCTTCGCCTACTACGGCCCGATCCAGCTCGGCTACAAGATCGGGCCGTTCTGGCCGCTGGTGATCGCCCTCATGGTGTACAACGGCGCCGTGCTCGCCGAGATCTTCCGGTCCGGCGTGCTCGCGGTCGCGCGGGGGCAGTCGGAGGCGGCCTACGCGCTGGGCATGCGCAAGACCCAGGTGATGCTGTCGATCCTGCTGCCGCAGGCGGTGCGCGCGATGCTGCCCGTCATCGTCAGCCAGCTCGTGGTGCTGCTCAAGGACACCGCGCTCGGCTTCATCATCGCGCTGCCGGAGCTGCTGTACGCCGGCAAGCAGATCGGTGGGCGCCTGGCCTTCGACCTGCCGTACGTGCCGAGCTACCTGGTGGTCGCCGCGATCTACATCGCCACCTGTGGTCTGCTGTCCTGGTTCGCGTTCTGGCTGCAGAAGCGTCTGATCGGCGGCCCTCGCCGCAGCACGGCCACGGGCCGGGTGCCGCTGACGACGGACCAGGGGGTCGCCGGGCCGGCGCTCTAGCGCCTGTTTCATAGCTGGGGTGGGAGCGAGGCGGAGTCCAGATTTCGTCTGGTGGTGGCCCGCGGAGCCAGGCTACCGGTGTTGTAACCGGGCTTGCGCGGGACGCCGCCAGGCGGAATCTGGGCCCGCCGCAGCCCCGCCTCAGCCATGAAACAGGCGCTAGCGTGGACATTGGCAACATTGCGCCCACTGCGTACGCTGCGCGGGTGGCGGACAGCGGCTTCAGGTTGGGCATCGACTTCGGGACCTCGAACACGGTCGCGGTGCTGCGCTGGCCGGACGGGCGCGCCAAGCCCCTGCTCTTCGACGGCTCGCCGCTGCTGCCGTCGGCGGTGTATGTCAACGCCGACGGCACCATCCTGACCGGTCGCGACGCCGTGCACTCCGCGCGGCTGCAGCCGCACCGGTTCGAGCCCTACCCGAAGCGCCGCGTCGAGGAGGGCACCGTCTGGCTCGGCGAGCGGGACGTGCCCGTCGGCGAGCTCGTCACGAGCGTGCTGCGCCGGGTCGCGACCGAGGCCGAGCGGGTCGCCGGCGCGAAGCCGTCGCAGGTGATGATCACCCACCCGGCGACCTGGCCGCCGCAGCGGCGCCAGACCCTCTCCCAGGCCGCCGTCGCGGCTGGGCTGCCGGCGCCGCTGCTGTCCGCCGAGCCGGTCGCCGCCGCCTCGTACTTCGTCGGCACGGTCGGCACCCACGTGCCGGTCGGCGGCATCGCCGTCGTCTACGACTTCGGCGCCGGCACGTTCGACGCGAGCGTCGTGCGCCGCAACGCGGGCGGCGGCTTCGACGTGCTGGCCAGCGAGGGGCTGCCCGACGCCGGTGGGCTCGACGTGGACGCGGCCGTGGTGGCGTACCTCGGGCGCAACTTCACCGGCCGCGAGGGCGACCAGTGGCGCCGGCTGACCAACCCGGAGAGCGAGACCGACCGGCGGACCGCCTGGCAGCTGTGGGAGGACGCGCGGCTGGCCAAGGAGATGCTCAGCCGGGCCGCCACCACGTATGTCCACGTGCCGCTGTTCGACGAGAGCGTGCCGATCGGCCGCGAGCAGCTGGAGCAGCTGGCCCGGCCGATCCTGGACCGCACGGTCACGGCGACCCAGATCGCGGTGACCGCCGCAGCGCTCGGCGACCGCCCGGTGTCGGCGGTGTTCCTGGTCGGCGGCTCCAGCCGGATCCCGCTGGCGGCTACGCTGCTGCACCGCGCGATGGGGATCGCGCCGACCGCGATCGAGCAGCCGGAACTGGTCGTCGCCGAGGGCGCGCTGCACCTGGCCCCGCCGACCGGGCGCGCCCCGGTGTCGGGCGTCGCCGGTGGTGCCCCCTCGCCGATCTCCGGGCCGCCGATCTCGGGCGTCCCCGGCCTCGAGCCGAGCGGAGACGTCGCCGCAGCGCCGGTGTCGGCCTCCCCCGTCTCCGGGCAGCCGGTGTCGCCGGCGTTCTCGATGCCGTCGAACACGCCGCACCTGCCGCCGCTGCTGCAGACGAGCTCGATGCCGGCGGTGCCGCCGCAGCCCACGTCTCCGCCGGCCGCGCCGCCGGTTGTACCGCAGGTCGTGCCGCCGGTTGTACCGTCGCAGCCCACCTCGCCGCCGCCGCAGCACCCGGCCGGCTTCCCGCCCAAGCAGCACCCGGCCTTCCCGCCGCAGCAGCGCCCGCCGGCGCAGCCCGCGATGTCTACCGTGCCCGCCGTGCCCACTCAGCCCGCCGCCTACGCGCAGCCGCGGCCGCCGGTCGCGCCGCCGCAGCCCGTGACCGGGCCGCCGGCCGGCCCCGCCCCGGCGTGGCAGGCACCCGGCTCCGCGCAGCCCATGCCCGCCCAACCCATGCCCTTGCAGCCGATGCCGGGGCAGCCTGTCTCCGGCGGGTACGCGCCGCCCGGGGTACTACCGCCGCGAAAGCGCAACGGCGGACTCATCGCGGCCGCCGGCGTTGGCGCCCTCGCGCTCCTGCTCGTCATCGGCGGGATCGTCTGGCTCAACAGGGACGGCAACGAGGGCGGGGGCGGCGGCGATCCGTCGAAACAGGCGGCGCCGGCCGTATCACCTGCGTGCGGGCACAAGATCGGATACATCGGCACGTCCAGCGGCGACAACTCCGACGACGGCGTGATGATGCGCAACAGCGTCAAGCTGGCCATCGACGACTTCAACGCCACGCACTCGAACTGCCGCGTCGACTTCAAGGAGTTCGACACGACGGGCACCGACGAGGGCAGCAGGAAGCAGGCGCAGAACGCGGTCGGCGACCCGGAGGTCATCGGCGTGGTCGGCCCGGTGTACGACAACGAGATCCTCGCCGCGGGCCCGATCCTCAACAGGGCGAACGTGCCGATGATCGTGCCGTTCGCGCCCGGCGAGAAGCTCGCCAAGCAGGGCTGGGCCATGTTCCACCGGATCATCGGCTCCGACGAGGACCAGGCCCGAGCGGGCGCGCGGTACCTGAGGAACACCCTCAAGGCGAAGAAGACCGCGATCGTGTACGACGACTCGGACTTCGGCAGGGTCGGGCGCCAGCAGGTGTCGAACGAGCTGGGCAGCGCCACCGGCCTGACAGTGCAGATCCACGAGACCGACACCGACTTCACCTCCGAGGTCAAGCAGGTCACGGACTCCAACCCGGACGCCGTCTACTTCGCGGGCCAGTCCAAGGGCGGCATCGCCTTCGTGAAGGCGCTGCGGACAGCGAAGCCCGACCTGCCGGTCGTGGGCTCGGACAGGCTGTTCACGCAGGGCTTCGTCAAGAACACCGAGGGCAAGGCCGAGGGCGTCATCGTCACCTGCCCGTGCGTGCCGTCGAAGGAGGCGGGCGGCGACTTCGCGTCGAAGTACCAGGGTGCGTTCGGCGCGCAGGCCAGCTACTACGGCCCGGAGGCGTACGACGCGGCCGGCGTCTTCCTGGCCGGCTTCCTGGCGGGCAAGGGTACCCGCGACGAGATGGTCGACTTCCTGTCGACGTACAACGCCAAGGGCGCGGCCACGGGCCGCCAGATCAAGTTCGACGGCAGCGGCAACCTGTCGGCGCCGAATCCGCTGATCTGGGCGTACAAGGTGCAGGGCAAGTACATGGTGAAGGAGTCGGTGATCCAGCCCTGATCCGCAGTGCCGGTCAGCGGGCGATCTCGGTGACCCGTGACTCCCGCACGACCGTGACGCGGATCTGCCCCGGGTAGGTCAGCTCCTCCTCGATCTGCTTCGCCACGTCGCGGGCCAGCACCGCCGCCCCGATGTCGTCGACGTCGTCGGGCCGGACCATGACCCGGATCTCACGCCCGGCCTGCATCGCGAAGACCTTCTCCACGCCGGACTTGCCGCCGGCGATCTCCTCGATGCGCTCGAGGCGCTTGACGTACGCCTCCAGGCTCTCCCGCCGCGCGCCCGGGCGGCCGCCGGAGCACGCGTCGGACGCCTGCGTCAGGACGGCCTCGATGGTCTGCGGCAGGACCTCGTTGTGATGCGCCTCGATCGCGTGAACGACTTCGTCGTGCTCGCCATACTTGCGCGCGACATCGGCGCCGATCAGCGCATGGCTGCCCTCGACCTCGTGGGTGAGCGCCTTGCCGATGTCGTGCAGGAACGCGCACCGCTTGATCAGCGCCGGGTCCAGGCGCAGCTCGGCGGCCATGATGCCGGCGATGTGAGCGGTCTCGACGAGGTGCTTGAGGACGTTCTGGCCGTACGAGGTCCGATACCGCAGCCGTCCGAGCAGCGTCATCAGCTCGGGGTGCAGGTCGGTGATCCCGACCTCGACCAGCGCGTCCTCGGCGGCCCGGTGGCACAGCCGCTCAACCTCGTGCTTCGCCTGCTCGAAGACCTCCTCGATGCGGTGCGGATGGATCCGCCCGTCGAGCACCAGCTTCTCGAGGGTGAGACGGCCGATCTCCCGGCGTACCGGATCGAAGCAGGACAGCAGCACCGCCTCGGGCGTGTCGTCGATGATCAGGTTGACCCCGGTCGTCGACTCGAACGCGCGGATGTTGCGCCCCTCGCGCCCGATGATCCGGCCCTTCATCTCGTCGCTGGGCAGGTGCAGGACGCTGACCACGCTCTCCGCGGTCTGCTCGCTGGCGACCCGCTGGATGGCGTCGACGACGATGTGCCGGGCCCGCTGCTCGGCGGTGTTGCGCGCGTCGTTCTCGATGTCGCGCACGAGCAGCGCCGCCTCACGCTTGGCCTGCGCCTCGATCGTCTCGACGACCTCGGTCCGGGCCGCTTCGGCCGTCAGCCCCGCGATGCGCTCCAGCTCCTCGCGGTGCCGGTCCTCACCCTCGGCGAGATCGGCCTCCCGCCGGGCAAAGGACGCTTCGCGTTCCGAAAGATCCGTTTCGGTACCGCTGATGCGCCGGTCCCGCTCCGCCAGCCGCTCGGCCTCCTCGGCCAGCAGCCGCTCCCGCTCGTCGAGCCGGCGCTGCCGGCGTTCGGCGTCCTGCGACTGCTCCTTGGCCACCGCGGTGAGCTGGTTGACCTCGCGCTCCCCCGCCCGCCGCGCCGTCGCCCGCGCCTGCTCGGCGTCGGTCTCGGCCTGCCGGTGCGCGCGCTCGATCAGCGAGTCGGCCTCCGCCCGGGCCCCGTCGAGGATCCGCCGCGCCTCCGACCTGGCCGCGCTGGCCTCCGCCTTCGCCGCCGCCGCCTCGGTGCGCGCCGCCGCCGCGGCCGCCCGCGCCTCGTCGACGGCCGCCGTGGCGTCCTCGGCCGCGGTACGCAGCGACGCCAGTGAGTGCTCCTGCCGGTCCTTCTCGGCGAGGAAGACGGGATCGTCCACCGTCGGCGCCGCCGCTGGCGCGCTCACCCCGAGCCGCCGGATCACCTTCAACGCGACCACGAGCACCACGACCACAACGACGCCGAGCACGGTCATCGCCACCGTCAGCGCGATCTGAAATCCAGTCACGCCGCCACCTCACCGGCTGCCGCACGGTACACGCCCGCCCGGTTTCCGCACGCTCTGTTCACGACTACCGCCCTGTCCGCACGGGCGGTCCCGCCCCCGGTTGCAACCCTACTTGGGTCGGCGGCCCGGGTTCGGCGCTCGAGCCGGAAGGGCGCGGTTCCGCCTGGACCGCCGCACGCCACGAGCCGGTCGCTCCCGTCGGGGGCCGCGCGACGGGCCGGTTCCGTCCGGCGCCGGCCACGCACGGTGGCGACCGCCCGCAGGCGCGGGCCCGGGGTTCGGCTTCCCTCGCCGCCCTCGTCGCCGTCGGCATCCGGCGCCGTGCCGGACCGTTCGCCGTTGCGGGCTCGTCCCGCGGTCGCCCCGGTGGCCGACAGGCCACCGTTGCTTTCGGGGTCGCAGAGGATGACACGAGCGCACTCCGTCACGACGTCACCTCGCTCCGCTCGGCGCCGCGCATCTGCGACGGCGGGTGATGTGGAGGAGACGCCCGACCACGGTGCATCAAAAAATATCGATATCGAGGCTTAGGAAGCCCCGCTGCTGGGTCGCTGCTAGCGCCATGCCTCCCGCAAGGCGTGGCGCTCATATCCGCTTCAAAATGTGGTAAGTGTTGCTGATCTGTGACGCGATCTATGTTGTGCGGTAAACCCGCGGTGGTTGGGCGGTCTCCATCTGGTAACGCCGAGGCTAGGTCTTGAAGGGCTCTTCGGTCAAGGACTCATGATCGGGCACCATACGGGATGTAAGTCCGCCAAGTGCCGTTGCCAGCCGAAACGCCCCAGCGGCGACATTCGACCGGACGTTTCCGGCATGTCGGTCGCCGAGTTACACCCTGCGTAATGTTCCGCTCGACGAAGCGCACCCACACCCCGCCCGAGACTGCAATCATTCCACCACAGAACGTGTCCGCTACCAACACCACCATCGACGCCCATCACGTAAGCAAAGCGGCATTCGGCAAGGCGGCCGGCCCTCATTCGAGGTGGCGGTCCACACCTGGCCTGGTGGCAGCGCGCCGGACGGCGGATGACGCCCGACGGACCCGGCCGCGCGGACACCGCGACGCAGAAGCGAGCGGCGCGGAGCCGGCGACGCCGCGGCAGCGACGGGGAGCGGCGCGGCAGCGACGGGCCGGTGGTTACTGAACGTCTGGTTACTGAGCGTCAGGATCGAGCGCGGCGTCGGCCAGCGCGTCGGGGTCGATGCCGTCGGCGAACTCGGCGGACTCCTCCCGATCGGCCATGACCTCCTTGACCACTCGGATGGCGAGGCCGGCCGGGTACCCCTTGCGCCCGAGCATCCCGACCAGGCGCCGGAACACGGCCTCGGGCCCTCCGCGGGTCTCGGTGCGCAGGCGGCGGGCCACGAGCGCCCGCGCGGTCTGCTCCTCGACCTCCGGGGCCAGCTCCTCGAGCGCCTCGCTCACCTCGTCCGCGGAGACACCCTTGCGCCGCAGCTCGCCGGCCAGCGCGCGGCGGGCCAGCCCGCGTCCGCGGTGGCGGCTGGTGACCCAGGCCCGAGCGAACGCGGCGTCGTCGATGATGCCGACGTCGTCGTACCGCTCGAGGATCTCCGCCGCGATCTCCTCCTCCACCCCGCGCTTGCGCATGGCGGTGGCAAGCTCGGCGCGCGTGCGAGGCCGCACGGCCAGCTGCCGCAGACAGATCTCCCGCGCCGCCTCCCGCGGATCGACCGGCGCCGGCGGCGGCGGCGAATCGCGACGCTCCCGGCCGCGCCCCCCGCGCCTGCCCCGCCGTTCCCCGTCCCGGCCTCCGCCCCCGCCCTCACGCTCGCCGCCGGAATCGGGAATTCCCGGAATATCCGGATCATCCGCGGAACGGCGCTGGACTTCGCCCCGTGAGAAGGACAAAGCCTCGGCGCGCGAGGAGAAGGGCTCGGGCAAACCCGGCGACAAGGACGAAGCCCCACCCGGCGGGGAAAACGGCTCGGGCAAACCCCGCGACGAGGACGAACCCCCACCCCGCACCGACGAGGCCCCACCCGGCGGGGAAAACGGCTCGGGCAAACCCCGCGACGAGGACGAAACCTCACCCCGCGAGGAGGAGGCGCGGCCGGATCCACGTCGAGAAGGCGAGCCCGTCGAGGCCGAACGCGATGCGTCGGCGTCCGCCCACGGGTTGTCCGGCCCGGGCTCCCACGCCGGCCGCGGCGCCGACTCGGGCCCGGGATCGCCGGCCGAGAGCCAGGGATTGTCCGAGGGGACCCCGGGACGACCGCCCGCAGAAGCCCCGGGACGGCCAGAACCCATTCCCGGACGGTCCGAGGAGGCATCGGGACGGCCGGATCCCCCTCCGGAACGGGCGGAAGAGGTGCCCGGAGAGGCGTCGAAACGGCCGGAAGGGGTCCGCGGACCGTCGAAGGAGCTCGGGGAAGCCTCGATCGGGAAGCCGCCGGCAGAACCGGCCCGCGGCGGGGGCGCGTCGCCGCGCGGGGCCGAGGCGGTGGCGGCTGCCGGGCCGGACGAGGGTGCGAGCCAGGGGTTCTCGCCGCCCGGATCGTCCCAGGGCAGCACCGGCGCCGTGGCCGAGGCGCGCCGAGGCGGCACGGGCCGTGCCGGGTCGTCGGCGGTGAGCCACGGGTTATCCTCGTCCGACCCGGGCTCGGCCCCGGACTCGGCAGCGGCGGCGTCATCCCCGCCAGCCATCAGCACACCTCCGACACAGCACCGGCCCGGAGGCCGGAACCACCCGCAACATCACCGGCGGACCGGCGACCGCGGCCCCGGGAGACCCGGTGCCGGCCAAGCGGCTTGGCCCGCCTGGCCGGCACCGGGTGGTCATTGAGCGCAACGAGGACCAATCGCAACGCCGGCACCGACGAGCCGCAGCGACCACGGCGAGACACCGCCATCGGCGACCGCGACCCCGCGCCCCACAGCGCGACGCCGCCGAGCCGCAGCAACCACGGCCGCGCCACGGCGCCACCGCGGCCGGGAAACCACGAGTGTCATATCGCAGCGACCATAGTCAGCCCACGCGACGACCGCGACCTCCGCCGCGCGAGGGCGGTGCCCCGCGCGGCGGTGGAGGTGCGTCAGAAGTCGACCGGGGTGACCTCGGGGCCGCCGGCGGCGTCGGCCGCCTGGCCGACGCCGACACCCAGCTTCTCCTTGATCTTCTTCTCGATCTCGGCGGCCACGTCCGGGTTGTCGCGCAGGAACTTGCGCGAGTTCTCCTTGCCCTGGCCGAGCTGGTCGCCGTCGTACGTATACCACGCGCCGGACTTGCGGATGATCGACTGCTCGACGCCCACGTCGATGAGGGAGCCCTCGCGGGAGATGCCCTTGCCATACATGATGTCGAACTCGGCCTGCTTGAACGGCGAGGCGACCTTGTTCTTGACAACCTTGACGCGGGTGCGGTTGCCGACCACGTCGGTGCCGTCCTTGAGGCTCTCGATGCGGCGCACGTCGAGGCGGACCGAGGCGTAGAACTTCAGCGCCCGGCCACCGGTCGTGGTCTCGGGGCTGCCGAACATGACGCCGATCTTCTCGCGCAGCTGGTTGATGAAGATCGCCGTGGTGCCGGAGTTGTTGAGCGCACCGGTGATCTTGCGCAGCGCCTGGCTCATGAGGCGGGCCTGGAGGCCGACGTGGCTGTCGCCCATCTCGCCCTCGATCTCGGCGCGCGGCACGAGGGCGGCGACGGAGTCGATGACGATGATGTCAAGGGCGCCGGAGCGCACCAGCATGTCGACGATCTCGAGGGCCTGCTCGCCGGTGTCGGGCTGGGAGACCAGCAGCGCGTCGGTGTCGACGCCCAGCGCCTTGGCGTAGTCGGGGTCGAGCGCGTGCTCGGCGTCGATGAACGCCGCGATGCCGCCCTGGGCCTGTGCGTTGGCGATCGCGTGCAGGGCGACGGTGGTCTTACCGCTCGACTCCGGACCGAAGACCTCGATCACCCGTCCGCGCGGCAGCCCGCCGATGCCCAGCGCCACGTCGAGGGCGATGGAGCCGGTCGGGATCACCGCCTGAGGCTGCAGGACGCGCTCGCCGAGCCGCATCACGGAGCCCTTGCCGAACTGCTTGTCGATCTGCGAGAGGGCGAGCCCCAGCGCCTTCTCCCGGTCCGGTTGCACTGCCATGTCCGTCACCCCTGGGTTCGCGGTCTTCGTCGGCGTTCGCTTGGTCACGCTGACACGTTAAGCGCCGGGTATGACAAAAACTGCCGCGTGATGCCCGACCAGCGAGAAGAGTACCCGTACACCTGTACGATCAACATGCTGACACGCCGAAAAACATCAGCGTAAGCGGGCAGGAACACGCTCCGGGTATGCCTCGACCACAGCGCGCCACACCTTCGCGGTCTCGAAGCCGCCGGCGAGGGCCTGCTCGATCGTGCGGCCGCCCAGCTGCGACAACACGTGATCATGGGCGATGCTTTTCGCGTAGGCCGGGCCGAACACCTGCTCCAGCCGCTGCCAGAAATCCGTCAGACGCACGCCTGCCAACCTAACGGAGGACGCGGGCGACGAGCGGCACCACCGCGACCGCGGCGAGCAGGGTCAGCACCGGAAACCCGAACAGGTCGACCACCAGCCCGGACAGCGCCCCCGCCGAGGCGCCCGCCACGCCCATGACGATGTCGGAGAGCCCTTGGACGGCGGCGCGCCGCTCCAGCGGTACCGACTCGGAGAGCAGGGTCGAACCGGCCACCATCGTGCCGCTCCAGCCCAGCCCGAGCAGGGCCATGCCGATCGAAAGCCGCCAGGTGTGCTCGCCGGCGGTGCCGCTGAGCGCGCAGGCGAGCACGAGCAGCGCGGCGCCGCCGAGGATGACGGGACGGCGCCCGAAGCGGTCCGCGAGCCAGCCGGCCAGCGGCGATAGGGCGTACATCCCGGTGATGTGGATGCTGATCACCAGGCCGACGATGCGCAGCAGGTCGCCGTGGTCGTGCACGTATGCCCCGATGTACACCGGCGTCATCGACATCACGCCGACCATCACGACGTGACCGACCGCGACCGCGGCGACACCGGTCCGGGCGCCGGCACTGTCGCGGATCGTGCGGGCCGCCTGCCGCCAGACGCCCCGCGCGGGAGCGGCGGTCTCGCCGGCGAGGCCCCGCGCCGTCAGCAGCGGGTCCGGGCGCAGCATCGCCAGCAGCACGACCGCGCCGAGGCCGAACGCGACGGCGCTGAACAGGTACGGCCCGCCGTACTCCGGCACACCCCACCGCGCCAGCAGCCGATCGGTGAGCGGGGCGAGGTTGGGCCCGGCCACCGCCCCGATCGTCGTGGCCCACACCACGATCGACAGCTGCCGCGCCCGCCGGTCGGAGGCGGCGAGGTCGACGGCCGAGTACCGCGCCTGCAGGTTCGCCGCGCTCGCCCCGCCGAACAGCAGCGTGCCGAGGAACAGCAGCGGCACGCTGGAGACGACCACGGCGAGGGCGACGAGCAGCGCGCCGGCGGCGCCGGTGGAGTACGCGAACACGAGCCCGGGCCGCCGCCCGCCGGTGCGCATCAGGCGGGTCGCCGGGATCGCGATCAGCGCCGCGCCGATGACCGCGCAGCTGCCGGCGAGCCCGGCGGCCCACGGGCCGGCCAGCGACGCGGCGAGCAGCGCGCCGACGGAGACGCCGCTGGCCACCCCGAGCCCGCCCACGATCTGCGTGCCGACGAGCAGGCCCAGCGTGCGCCGCTGCAGGGACGCGACATCGGCGGGCGCTGCGGTGGACGTCACGCCAAGGGTCACGCCGTCATCCTCGCGTACGGACCGCGACCCGCACCAGTCATTACGCCACGGCGGAGAGGGCCAGTACGACGGCCGCGGCCGCCTCGTCGGCGTCATCGCCGTGCGCGTGGACGCGCACCGTGGAGCCCGCCGTCGCGTTCAGCCCCATGATCGCCAGCACGCTGCGAGCGTTCGCCCGCTTCTCGTTGAAGATCACTTCGACCGTACTGCGGAAGCGCGCCGCCACCCGCACCAGCGCCCCGGCGGGCCGGGCGTGCAGATCCTCGGGCAGCACCACGCAGCGCTCAGAGCTTGCGGACATTGCGGGCCTCCACCGCCGCCTGCGTGACCTCGTCGAGGTCGGCGCCGGTGCCGGCGAGCACGGCCGCCGCGACCGCGCCCTCGACGAACGGCGCGTCGACGAGCACGGCGTCGTTGGCGACCCGGTCCTCCAGGACGGTACGCGCGGTGAGCACGGCGCTACCCAGGTCGGTCAGCACGAGGACCCCGGCGCCGCGGTCGGCCCGGTCGATGGCGACGAGAATCCGGTCGTAGCTGGTGCCCAGCCCGCCGTCGTCGGTCCCGCCCGCCGCTTCGATCGGCACCGCCTCGCCCGCGACCTGCACCAGCATGTCACGCAGCCCGTGCGCCAGCCGCTCGCTATGCGAGACGAGGACGATTCCCACCGGTTGCCCACCCGTTGATCCCATGTCCGGCAATGCTATGTGCTCGCCGTAGCACCAAAATGGCAGGCATGAAGAAGTTCATCAACGACCCGGCCGACGTCGTCCGGGAGGCGCTCGCCGGGATCGCCGCCGCGCACCCGGAGCTGCGGGTGGACCTCGAGGCCCAGTTCGTGGCGCGGGCCGGTGCGCCCCGGCCGGGCAAGGTCGGCCTGGTCTCCGGCGGCGGCTCCGGCCACGAGCCGCTGCACGCCGGGTTCGTCGGGCCGGGGATGCTCGACGCCGCCTGCCCCGGCGAGGTGTTCACCTCGCCCGTGCCCGACCAGATCCTGGCCGCCACCAGGGCCGCCGACGCCGGCGCCGGGGTCGTGCACGTCGTGAAGAACTACACCGGCGACGTCATGAACTTCTCCCTCGCCGCGGAGCTCGCCGACGACGACGGCCTGCGGGTTGAGACCGTGCTCGTCGACGACGATGTCGCGGTCGAGGACTCGACCTGGACCGCCGGGCGCCGCGGCACGGGCGCCACGCTGCTGGTCGAGAAGATCGCCGGAGCGCTGGCCGAGGAGGGCGCGACGCTCGAGGCCGTCGCGGCCGCCGGCCGCCTGGTCAACGAGCGCTCCGCGTCGTTCGCCGTCGCGCTGACCGCGTGCACGACGCCCGCCGCCGGAAAGCCGGGGTTCGGCCTGCCCGGCGACGAGATCGAGGTCGGCGTCGGCATCCACGGCGAGCCCGGGCGAAGCCGCCAGAAGATGCGCCCGGCGCGCGAGATCGCCGCGCTGGTCGTCGACGCCGTGCTGACCGCGAAGCCGATCGGGCCCGAGCCGCTGATCGTCCTGGTCAACGGGCTCGGCGGCACGCCGTTGATGGAGTTGTACCTCATGTTCGGCGAGATCTCCCGCGCGCTGGGCTCCGGCGGGGCGCGCATCGCCCGCTCCCTCGTCGGCAACTACGTGACCAGCCTCGACATGGCGGGCATGTCGCTCACCGTGTGCCGGGCCGACGACGAGCTGCTGCGGCTGTGGGACGCCCCGGTGCGCACCCCGGCCCTGCGCTGGGGGGCGTGAGCATGGACGAGGCGCTGGCCCGGGCCTGGATCGCCGCCGTCGCCGAGGCGGTGCGCGCGGAGGCCGACCGGCTCACCGACCTCGACGCCGCGATCGGCGACGGCGACCACGGCGTCAACCTGCGCCGCGGGTTCGACGCCGCGGACGCCGCGCTGGCGTCACTCGAGCCGACGACCGCGGGCGACGTGCTGGGCAAGACGGGCACGACGCTGCTGTCGAAGGTCGGCGGCGCGTCCGGCCCGCTGTACGGCACGGTCTTCCGCGCCCTGGGCAAGACCCTGCGGCAGGGCGGCTCGCTCGCCGACGGCCTGCAGGCGGCGCTGGACGGGGTACAACAGCTGGGAAAGGCGGTCGTCGGCGACAAGACCATGATCGACGCGCTGTCCCCGGCGGTGGCCGCCTACTCGGCCGCGGCCGGCGACGGTGAGGGCGCCGCGGCCCGGGCGGCAGCGGACGCGGCGGCCGAGGGCGTCCGCGCCACCGTGCCGCTGCGGGCGCGCAAGGGCCGCGCCTCCTACCTGGGCGAGCGCAGCATCGGCCACCCCGACCCGGGCGCCACCTCCACCGCGCTGATCCTGGCCGTCCTCGCCGAGGTGACGACCGGCGACGTCACAGCCCGAGGCTCCGGCCGATGATCTCCTTCATGATCTCGGTGGTGCCGCCGTAGATCGTCTGGACCCGGCTGTTGAGCCATGCCTTCGCGACCGGGTACTCCAGCATGAAGCCGTAGCCGCCGTGCAGCTGCACGCACCGGTCCGCGACCTTGTTCTGCAGCTCCGTCGTCCACCACTTCGCCTTGGCCGCGTCGGCGACGCTGAGCCGCCCCGCGTTCTGCTCCAGGATGCAGTGGTTGAGGAACGTGCGGGCGATCGTGACCTCGGTGTCGAGCTCGGCGAGCAGGAACCGGTTGTGCTGGAACCTGCCGATCGGCCGGCCGAACGCCTCCCGCGTCCTGGCGTACTCCAGCGTCATCGCCAGGACGTGCTCCGCCGCGGCGACGGCGGCGACGGCGATGCTGAGGCGCTCCCGCGGCAGGTTGGCCGTGAGGTGGTAGAAGCCGGAGTTCTCCTGCCCGATCAGGTGGTCGGCCGGGATCCGGCAGTCGTCGAAGAACAGCTCCGCGGTGTCGTTGGCCTTGAGCCCGACCTTCTCCAGCCGCCGCCCCCGCGTGAAGCCGGGCGTGCCGGTCTCCACCGCGAACAGGCTGATGCCGTGCGCGCCGCGGGCGGGATCGGTCTTCGCCACCACGATCACCAGGTCGGCCAGCTCGCCGTTGGTGATGAAGGTCTTCTGCCCGCCCAGCACCCAGGCGTCGCCGTCGCGCACCGCGCTGGTGCGGATGCCGGCCAGGTCGCTGCCGGCCCCCGGCTCGCTCATCGCGATGGCGGTCACGATGTCGCCGGAGCAGAAGCCGGGCAGCCACCGCTCGCGCTGCTCCTCGGTCGTCAGCTCCGTCAGGTACGGCGCGACGACGTCGTTGTGCAGCCCGAACCCGAGCCCCGACGCGCCCGCCGCGGTGATCTCCTCGACGAGCACGGCGTTGAACCGGAAGTCCCGCTGTCCGCCGCCGCCGTACCGCTCACCGACGTCCATGCCGAGCAGCCCCACGGCGCCGGCCTTGCGCCAGATCTCCCGGTCGACGATCCCGGCCTTCTCCCACTCGTCGTTGTGCGGCACGGCCTCGCGGGCGAGAAACTCGCGGCACAGGTCCCGGAACGCGTGGTGCTCGGCCTCGTACAGGTGCTGCTCCATGCGGGCCAGTGTGCGACGCGGAACACCGTCTCGCCCAGCCTGATCTTGCCTGGCCCGTCAGAGCCCCAGCATGCCGTACAGGTGGTCCGGCAGCCGCTCGGCCCCCTTCGGCTCCTCGACCGTCACGGGCGCACCGAAGTCGGAGTACGTGGCCTCCACCGTGTCGTCGGGGATGTCCACCCGCACGCCCGTGATGCGGTCCCGCTCGTCCACGGTGGCCTCGAACGGGATCGCCCGCGCCGCGTCGCCCAGCTGCCGCACCCGCGCGATGTTCGCCGGCCCCCAGGCCACCACCCGCGTCATGTCGACCGTGCCGCGATACGTCCGCCCGTCCCGCCGCACGTCGTGGGTCGCCGCAACGAGCGCCTGTACCCCGGTCGGGTCCCTGATCGCGCTGAGCCCGAGCGCGCCCGCCCGCGTCACCCGCGCCGGGTCGACCTGGTACCAGGTCCCGCCGTCGAACCCCGGCAGCGGCAGCCCCGTCAGCCGCGTATATGCGGACCCCCGCACCTCGATGGTGTCGATCTTCAGCGACGCCCCGCTCGAACTCACGCTGACCGACGCGTCGAGCAGGTCCGCGAGCGGGTCGATCCGCCCCTCGTAGCTGCCCTCCTTCGCCACCACCTTGAACCGGTAGCTGCCCTTCGCCAGCTCTCCGGCCCCGGCGGCGAGCCCCGTGGGCGAGGCCTTCACGCCGACGGTGGGCGCCGGTCGGGCGTTCTTTGCGGCGGTACACCCGGAAAGCGCCGCCGTCCCCAGCACCGCCGCCACGAGAAGCGCCCGCCTGCCTGCTGCTGCGGTCCGGCCCATGCGCCGGAGTGTATTGGCAGCCGCCCGGCGGGCCGAGCGCCGAAAGCCGAAGTTCAGTTGTTCAACAGGTTGTACACAGCGGCCGTGGCCGGCGCGACCTCCCCCGCCTTCGGCACCGTGACCTGCACCGGCCGCCCCTGGTCCGTGTAGTCGACGGCGAGCGTGCGCTCCGCCACCGACCCGTATGCCGGCACCGTGATCCTGACCTTCGCCAGCCGCCCCTGCGCGTCCAGCTCCACCACGAACGGCGCCACCTTGGCCCGCTCGCCGAGCGCGACGACGGCGGCACGGTCGGCGATCCCGAGATCCCCGCCGTGGGTGAGGTCGTATGTCCCGCTGATGCGCGCCCCGTCCAGCGTCACCGCCCCCACCCGTGTGACGAGATCCCGGCTGCTGGTGGGATCGCTGGTCTCGAACAGCCCGATGATCCCCGTCTTGGTGACCTTGGTCCGGTCGAACCGGTACCACTTCTTCGCGCTGACCCCGGCCGCCGGAATGCTCGTGCGGAAGTACCGCTCCCCGCCGCCGAGCACGACACCTTCGAGCGTGAACCCCACCCCCGAGGCGACCGACTCGAGTCGGGCCTGCCGCTTCCCGCCCGGGTCCACGACCCCGGTGACGGTCCCTTCGTCGATCCTCATCGTGTACGCGTAGCTGCCGGCCCCGAGCGCCTTCACCGCCGCGACGAGCGCCTCCTTCCCCGCCTTCCCGGCCGGATCGCCCGAGGCCGCCGCCGAGGTGGCCCCGCCCCGCTCCGCCGCTCCCCCACACCCCGCGAGCAGCACGGCGGCAAGCACCGCGGCGACGACCGCGGCAACCCCCGCCCGCCGCCCGGCAGCCGCCACCGGTGAGGACGGCGCGGCGATACGCACGATCGCGGCGACGGACGCCGCGGGCGACGCCGAAGCGGCCGGCTCCGGGGCGGCGAGGACGGAGACTGCGGACGCGGCAGCGAGCGCCGTCGACACGGCAGCGAGGGCCGGCGACGCGGCAGCGGCCGGGCCGGGGGCGGCGGGTGCGGGGGCGAAGGGGGACGGCGTGGCGTGGAGCGGCGGGGTGGGGCTGGTGGTGCTCGTAGGGCTGTCGGGGCGCAAGCTCTCTTCCTCCTTGAACGAGCGTGCGGCGCGGCCCGGAACCGGCCGGTGCGTGGCCGGGCTCCTTCGGCGGTGCCGCCTATCCCCCTTTCAACAGTTGATGGGCCGCCGCGGGTGCGCGTCGATTACCCCGGACGCTTGCGGCACCGCACGCCCCCGTATTCGCGCACGGTGCCCGATCGATGGTGACGGTAGCGGGAGGGTCTGACATTTTCGGTTGTGGCTGGTCGGGGCGCGGCTGATATTGTACTGCCACAGTTCTCATTTTGTACTAGTACAAAGGAACCCACGTGGAGACGTACCAGCAGACGGCGCGGAACACCCCGCGGCGCATGCCCGAACGGGCCTCCTACGATGTCGAGCTCGCCCACGCCGTGCTCGACGAGGCGTACGTGTGTCACCTCGGCTACGTCGCCGGCGGTGAGCCACGGGTGCTGCCGACCCTGCACGCCCGGGTCGGCGACACGCTCTACCTGCACGGCTCCACCGGCAGCCGGCCCCTGCTGGCGGCCCGCGACGGCGGCCTGCCGGTCTGCGTCGCGGTCACGGTCATCGACGGGCTGGTGCTGGCCCGCTCGCAGTTCAACCACAGCGCCAACTACCGGTCCGTGATCGTGCACGGCACCGCGCGGCTGGTCGAGGACGAGACGGAGCGGGCGAACGCGTTCGCCGCGCTGGTCGACAAGGTGGCGCCGGGCCGGACCGCCGACAGCCGCCCGCCGGACCGCAAGGAGCTGGCCCAGACCGCGCTGCTGGCCGTGCCCCTGCGGGAGGTCTCGACGAAGGTGCGGGCCGGCGAGCCGCAGGACGACGCACAGGACGCGGACCTGCCGCATTGGGCCGGTGTCGTACCGCTGCGGCTCACCCGCGGACTTCCGGTGCCCGCGGAGGCACTCGCGGTACGACTGCCGGACTATCTGAGGCCGGAGCGGGACGCCTGGCACAGTCCCGCGACGCTGCGCGGCCGGCACGTCACGCTCGAGCCGCTCGATCACGCGCACGCCCCCGAGCTGTTCGAGGCGCTCGACGACGCGGCGGTGTGGACCCACCTGACCTCCCCGCGGCCCGCGTCCGTGGCCGGGATGGCGGCGCTCGTGGCGGCGGCCCTGGCCGACCCCGACCGCGTGCCGTTCGTGCAGCGGGAGCCGGCGACCGGGCGCCTCATCGGCAGCACGTCGTACTACGCGCCGAACGCGGTCAGCCGCTCGGTCGTGATCGGGTACACGATGGTCGGCCGGCCCTGGTGGCGCACCGGCGTCAACACCGAGTCGAAGCTGATGCTGCTGCGCCACGCCTTCGACACACTGGGTGCGCTGCGCGTGGAGTGGCACACTGACGTGCGCAACGAGCGCTCGCAGCGGGCGATCGAGCGGCTCGGCGCGCAGCGCGAGGGGATCCTCCGGGCCCACCGGCGACGCGCGGATGGGAGCCAGCGCGATACCGTGCTGTACTCCATGATCGCCGACGAATGGCCCGCCGCACGGGACCGGCTGGCCGCGGCGCTGGAAGCGGGAGGCGTTTCGTGCTCGGTGTCACCAACCCCCTGACGTACGTGCTCGGCACGGCGGCGATCGTGCTGCTGCCCGGGCCGAACTCGCTGTACGTGCTGACCGTCGCCGCCCGGCGCGGGGTGCGCGACGGCTATCGGGGCGCGGCGGGCGTCTGGCTCGGCGACGCGGTGCTGATGACGCTGTCGGCGGGCGGCGTGGCCTCGCTGCTGCACGCCTATCCGTGGCTGTTCGGGATCGTGAAGTACCTGGGCGCCGGATATCTGGCGTACCTCGGCGTCCGGCTGGTCGTCGGCACGCTGCGGCGACGGCGGTCGGCCGAGGCGCCCGCGCTGGAGCAGCCGACGCCGGCGGACCGGCCGTTCCGGCGGGCGCTGGTGATCAGCCTGCTCAACCCGAAGGCGATCCTGTTCTTCGTCTCGTTCTTCATCCAGTTCGTGGACCCGGCGTATCCGCACCCGGCCGTCAGCTTCCTGGTGCTCGGCACCATCGCGGAGGTGCTCAGCGCGCTGTACCTCACGCTGCTGATCTTCGGCGGGCGGTTCCTGGCCGGGCAGTTCCGGGCCCGGCGGCGGCTGGCGGCCGGGCTGACGACGCTGGTCGGGGGCGCGTTCGTGGCGTTCAGCGTGAAACTGGCGACGGCCAGCCTGTCCTGACCCGCATGGGGGTCCCCCGCCGAGGCCGACGGGGGACCCTTCGCTGCCCGGCCAGGCAAGTCGCGTCAGGGGTGGGCGCCGGGTTCCCCGGCGAGATTGGCACACACTAGCCAATCGGTTCAATTCGGGCAAATCGCCACCGCCTCGAGGAATTGTCGTACCCCCGGGGCAGGATGGTGGGCATGGCAGAGCTGGAGGGTTTCGCGGCGGCGACGCGCGAGTGGTTCCGCGCTGCCTTCGCGGCGCCGACCAGGGCGCAGGCGGGCGCGTGGCGGGCGATCAGTGCCGGGCGGCACGCGCTGGTCGTGGCGCCGACCGGCTCCGGCAAGACCCTGGCCGCGTTCCTCTGGTCACTCGACCAGTTGGCCGCGCACCCGCCGGCCGACGCCGCGCGGCGCTGCCGGGTGCTCTACGTGAGCCCGCTCAAGGCCCTCGCCGTCGACGTGGAGCGCAACCTGCGCGCCCCGCTCGCCGGCATCCGGCAGGCCGCCGCACGGCTGGGCCAGGCTCCACCCGACATCCGGGTCGGCATGCGCACCGGCGACACGCCGGCCGACGAGCGCCGCGCGTTCGCCCGCACCCCGCCGGACATCCTGATCACCACGCCCGAGTCGCTGTATCTGCTGCTGACCTCGCAGGCTCGGGAGGCGCTGCGCGGTGTGGAGACGGTCATCGTCGACGAGGTGCACGCGGTCTGCTCGACGAAGCGCGGCGCCCATCTCGCGCTGTCCCTGGAGCGGCTCGACGCGCTGCTGGAGCGGCCCGCGCAGCGCATCGGGCTGTCGGCGACGGTGCGGCCGATCGACGAGACCGCGCGGTTCCTCGGCGGGTCGGCCCCGGTGGAGATCGTCCAGCCGCCCAGCGCGAAGACGATCGAGGTCGAGGTTCAGGTTCCGGTCGAGGACATGACGGCGCTCGGGGAGGCTGCGCCCGGGGAGGACGACGACGGGGCGCCCCGGCAGGCGTCCATCTGGCCGGCGGTCGAGGAGCGGGTGCTCGACCTCATCGAGGGGCACCGGTCCACGATCGTTTTCACCAACTCGCGGCGCGGCGCCGAGCGGCTCTGCGCGCGGATCAACGAGCTGGCCGGAGCCCGGGCCGGGGTGGCGCCACCGGAGTCGGCGCGCACGCCGGCCGAGATGATGGCCCAGGCGGGCACCGCCAACGGCGCCCCGCCCGTGGTGGCCCGCGCGCACCACGGCAGCGTCTCGCGCGAGGAGCGCAAGCACATCGAGGAGGCGCTCAAGTCCGGGCAGCTGCCGGCCGTGGTCGCCACGTCGAGCCTGGAGCTCGGCATCGACATGGGCTCGGTCGACCTGGTGGTGCAGATCGAGGCGCCGCCGAGCGTCGCGGCCGGACTGCAGCGGGTCGGCCGGGCCGGGCACCAGGTCGGCGCGGTCTCACGGGGTGTGGTGTTCCCCAAGCACCGCGGCGACCTGGTCTCCTGCGCCGTCGTGGCGGAGCGCATGGTGGAGGGCGGCATCGAGGAGCTGCGCTACCCGCGCAACCCGCTCGACGTGCTGGCCCAGCAGGTCGTGGCGATGGTGTCGATGGAGCCGTGGCAGGTCGACGACCTCGCCGCGCTCGTCCGCCGGGCCGCGGTCTTCGCCGACCTGCCCGACTCGGCGCTGTTCGCGGTGCTCGACATGCTGGCCGGGCGCTATCCGTCGACGGCCTTCGCGGAGCTGCGCCCGCGCCTGGTCTGGGACCGCGCCGACGATGTGCTCACCGCCCGGCCGGGCGCGCAGCGCCTCGCGGTCACCAGCGGCGGCACGATCCCCGACCGGGGCCTGTTCGGGGTGTTCCTGGCCGGCGCCGAGAAGGCGGCGCGGGTCGGCGAGCTCGACGAGGAGATGGTCTACGAGTCGCGGGTCGGCGATGTGTTCCTGCTCGGCTCGACATCGTGGCGGATCGAGGACATCACGCCCGATCGGGTGCTGGTCTCCCCCGCGCCGGGCGCCGCGGCGAAGATGCCGTTCTGGAAGGGCGACTCGCCGGGCCGGCCGGTCGAGCTGGGCCGGGCGATCGGCGCGCGGCTGCGCGGGTTCGTGAAGTCCGGCAACGAGGCGGCCCGGGCGCACCTGCGCACCGGCGGGCTCGACGACTGGGCCGCCGACAACCTGCTGGCCTATCTGCGTGAGCAGCGCGAGGCGACCCGGCACCTGCCGGACGACCGCACGGTGCTGGTCGAGCGGTTCCGCGACGAGCTCGGCGACTGGCGCATGACCGTGCACTGCGTCCTCGGCGCCCGGGTCAACGCGCCGTGGGCGCTGGCCATCGCCCGGCGGCTGGTCGAGCGATACGGCGTGGACGCCCAGGTCATGCCCAGCGACGACGGCATCGTGGTCCGGCTGCCCGACGTGGCCGACGAGCCGCCCGGCGCCGAGCTGGTCGCGTTCGACCCCGACGAGATCGCCGGGATCGTGGAGGAGACGGTCGGCACGTCGGCGATGTTCGCCGCCCGGTTCCGCGAGTGCGCGGCCCGGGCGCTGCTGCTGCCGCGCCGCGACCCGCGCCGCCGCCAGCCCCTGTGGCAGCAGCGGCAGCGCTCCGCGCAGCTGCTGGACGTGGCCCGGGAGTATGCGGACTTCCCGATCACGCTCGAGGCGGCCCGCGAGTGCCTGCAGGACGTGTTCGACGTGGCCGGCCTCGTCGAGGTGATGCGCGACATCGCCGGGCGGCGGCTGCGCCTGGTCGAGGTCGAGACCCAGCGGCCGTCGCCGTTCGCGCGGTCGCTGCTGTTCGGATACGTGGGGGCGTTCCTCTACGAGGGCGACGCGCCGCTGGCCGAGCGGCGGGCCGCCGCCCTCGCGCTCGACCCGACCCTGCTGGCCGAGCTGCTGGGCCGGGTGGAGCTGCGCGAGCTGCTCGACCCGGCGGTGGTCGCCGAGACCGAGCAGGGCCTGCAGTGGCTCGGCCCGCGGCGCACCCCGCGCGACCCCGAGGACGTGGCGGAGATGCTGCGCGTCCTGGGCGACCTCTCCGACGCCGAGCTCACCGCGCGCGGCGCCGACCCGGCGTGGGCCGGCGAGCTGGCCGCGCAGCGGCGCGCGATCCAGGTTCGCGTCGCCGGCGAATCCCGCTGGATCCCCGTCGAGGACGCCGGGCGATATCGCGACGCCCTCGGCGTGGCGCTGCCCGTCGGGCTGCCCACCGCCTATCTCGAGCCGGTCGCCGACCCGCTCGGCGACCTCGTGAGCCGGCACGCGCGCACCCACGGGCCGTTCACCGCCGCGACAGCCGCGGCCCGGTTCGGGCTCGGCGTGTTCGTGCTCGAGCAGGCGTTGCGGCGGCTGCCCTCCGTCGTCTCCGGCGAGTTCTCCCCCGGCGGCGCGGGCACCGAGTGGTGCGATGCGGAGATCCTGCGCCTGCTGCGCCGCCGTTCGCTCGCCGCGCTGCGCCGCGAGATCGAGCCCGTGCCGCCCCGGGCGCTGGCCCGGTTCCTGCCGCAGTGGCACCACATCGGCGCCTCCCGCGCTCGCGGGGTCGAGGCCGTCGCGTCCGCGATCGAGCAGCTGCAGGGCGTCGCCATGCCCGCCTCGGCGCTGGAGCGGCTTATCCTGCCCGCGCGGGTCGCCGACTACAGCGCTGCGCATCTCGACGAGCTCACCGCCTCGGGCGATGTGGTGTGGGCGGGCACCGGCGCGATCGGCGAGCACGACGGCTGGGTCAGCCTGGCCTTCGCCGATGCCGCGCCACTGCTTCTGCCGCCGCCCTCCGACGTGGGCGGGCCCCTGCACGAGGCGGTGCTCGACGCCCTCGCCGGCGGGCAGGCGATGTTCTTCAGGGGCATCGCCGAGCTCATCCACGCGCCCGAGGAGGAGCTCATCGCCGCCCTGTGGGACCTCGTCTGGGCCGGCCGGCTGTCCAACGACACCATCGCGCCGCTGCGGGCCAAGCTCAGCGGCGGCGGGGCGCACCGGTCAAGGCCGTCGGCGCCGCGGTCGCGGTATCGGCGCCCGGGCGGCGCGTCGCTCGGGCGCATGTCGCTCGCCGTGGCCCGCACCGGGCCCCCGCAGGCGGCCGGCCGGTGGTATCTGCTGCCCGAGCGCGACCTCGACCCGACCCGGCGCGCCACCGCCAACGCCGAGCTCCTGCTCGAGCGGCACGGCGTCGTCACCCGCGGCGCGGTCATGTCCGAGGACCTGCCGGGCGCGTTCGCCGGCGTCTATCCGGTGCTCGCCGCGATGGAGGAGCGCGGCGCGGCCCGGCGCGGATACTTCGTCGAGGGCCTCGGCGCGGCGCAGTTCGCGCTGCCGGGCGCCGTCGACCGCCTCCGCGGCGGCACCGAGCACCGCGACGCGCTGGTGCTGGCCGCGACGGACCCCGCCAATCCGTATGGCGCGGCCCTGCCCTGGCCGGAGCGCGTCGTCGACGCCGGCGACGGCGAACGCGCCGGGCACCGCGCGGGCCGCAAGGCCGGGGCCCTGGTCGTCACCGTCGGTGGCGGCCTGACCCTGTATGTCGAACGCGGCGGCCGCACCCTGCTGTCCTACGCCGACGACCCGGACCTGCTCGCCCTCGCCGCCAAGGCCCTCGCCGACTCCGTCCACGGCGGCGCGCTGGGCGTCCTGTCCGTCGAGCGTGCCGACGGCGAGTCGATCCTGCACTCGCCCCTGCGCGACGCCCTGGCGAGCGCCGGCTTCCGCAGCACCCCGCGCGGCCTGCGCCTGCGCGGCTGAGCCGATCGATCCGACCCGCGCCGCCGCGGCCGAGCGGATCGGACGGCCCGCGCCGCTGCGGGCGGCTGGCTGAGATCAGGAGGTGATGGTCACCCGGTCGCCGGGGGCCAGCGACAGGCGGGCGGCCGCGTCGCCGCCGTTCACGGCCAGGGCCAGGTGGCCGGCCGAGTCGGCGAACACCACCAGGGCGCCCGCGGGCGCGTCGCCGAACGTGTTCGCGCAGGTCGCGGGGGTGCCGTTCACCGTGAGCTCGCGCGGGGCGTCGGGCAGCAGGCCGGGCGTGGCCGCCAGCTGGACGTTGCCGAAATGGTCGACGGTCAGGACCTCGGCCACGAGGCCGCCCGGGACCCGCTCGACAAGGGGCGCCGGCAGCATCACCAGGTCGTCGATCTCCTCGCCGGCGTCAGGCAGCGCCGCGCCCGAGCACAGGCGCGCCGCGACCGGAGCGAAGATGTCGCGGCCGTGGAAGGTCGCGGAGACCTCCGGGGCGAACCACTCGCGGTTGGTGAGATGCACCGCGGCCGCGATGCCGCCCAGCGCCTCGGCGGCCGGGACCAGCAGGCCGTTGTCGGGGCCGACCAGGAAGCCGCCGTCCCCCGCGGCGATCGCGATCGGGCGCCGGGCCGTGCCCACGCCGGGGTCGACGACCGCCAGGTGTACCGAGAGTGGCAGCGACCGCACCGTCTGCGCGAGGACGGCGGCGCCGCGGCGGACGTCCCCCGGCGGGACCAGGTGGGTGACGTCGATGATCCGGGCCCGGGGTGCCAGGCGCGCGATCGTGCCGTGACACGCCGCGACGAAGCCGTCGGACAGGCCGTAGTCGGTGGTGAACGAGATGGTGCTCGGCGTCATCACGATAGTGTCGGGTCTCATGCGGCTTTGCGTGTTCACCGAGCCCCAACTGGGCGCGACGTACGAAGACCAGCTTGCCATCGCACAGCGGGTCGAGCAGCTCGGATTCGAGGGGTTCTTCCGTTCCGACCACTATGTGACCACGCTCGGTGAGGGAATGCCCGGGCCGACCGACTCGTGGGTGACGCTCGGCGCCCTGGCGCGCGAGACGTCGACGATCCGGCTGGGCACCCTCGTGACGTCGGCGACGTTCCGGTACCCGGGGCCGCTCGCGATCGCCGTCGCGCAGGTCGACGCGATGAGCGGCGGGCGCGTCGAGATCGGGCTCGGCGCCGGGTGGTACGAGCGGGAGCACACCGCGTACGGCATCCCGTTCCCGCCGGTGGGCGAGCGGTTCGACCGGCTGGCCGAGCAGCTGGAGATCCTGACGGGGCTGTGGTCGACGCCGGCCGGCTCGACGTACAGCTTCGAGGGGCGCTACTACGACATCGTCGACTCGCCGGCGCTGCCCAAGCCGGTCCAGCAGCCCGGACCGCCGGTGATCATCGGGGGCAAGGGGCCGAAGCGCACGCCGCGGCTGGCCGCGCGGTACGGCGACGAGTTCAACGTGCCGTTCTCGTCCCTCGCCGACACCGACGCGCAGTACCAGCGGGTCGTCGAGGCGATCGAGCGCGAGGGCCGCGACGGCCGGGCGCCGATCGTGTTCTCGTGCACCCAGACGATCGTGTGCGGCAGCACCGAGGCGGAGGTCCGCCGCCGCGCCGAGTCGGTCGGGCTCGACCCGAACGGCCCGCGGGAGCGGGGCGGGCAGCTGTACGGCACGCCCGAGCGCATCGCCGAGCAGTTGCTCGACTTCGTGAAGGCGGGCGCGTCCCGGGCGTTCCTGCAGGTGCTCGACATGCGTGACCTGGAGCACCTGGAGCTGATCGCGGCGGAGGTCGCGCCGCTGCTGCCGTAGCGGGTCCGCCGTCCTGATCACCGCCGAGGCTGGTAAATCACGAAAAATCCGGGCAGAGGCCCGGGGTGGTGCTGCGGAAGAGGCCGCCGGGCGAGGACTCAGAACACCGACCGCCGCCCGGCGGCTCCCAACGCGACGAACCTCATCCCGACGCGGCCTCGAACCGTGACGAACCGCAGCCTGACGCGGTCTCGGTAGACGAGCGCGAGCCGGACACGGCGTCGACCGACACCGAGACACCGGATATTCCGGATATATCGGACGGCGCCGACGACACAGACGATACCGGCCCGCCGGAAACGACCTCCGACGACGCGGACATACCAACGGCGCCGGCAACGGTGCCGCCACGGGTTTCCAGGGGTCCCGGGCGCCGCCGGGAGCCTCCGGTGCCGCTGGTCCTGCGCAAGGGTCCGGCGGTGGCGGCGGTGCTGTTGCTGCTGGTGGCGGCGATCGCCGTACCGCTGGAGAATCCGCGGCCGGAGCGCGTCCTGTGCGTGACCGACGACGTGCAGGCTCGGGCCGTGGCCGGGCTCGCCAACTTCTCCGCCTGGCTGCGACGGAACCACGCCACCGGGTTCATCGGCGAGATCGGGTGGCCGTCGGACAAGGACGCGGCGCAGTGGAGCGGCGTCGCCGAGGCCTGGTACGAGGCCGCCGACGCGATCGGGCTGCCCGTCACGGCGTGGGCGGCCGGGGCGTGGCCGGCCAACTACCCGATGGCCGTGTACCGGCCGGTCGCGCAGGGGCTGCAGGTCGACGTCGCCGGGCCGCAGGCGCGGATCGTCGAGCGACATGGGAGTACACCCGGATATCTGCGTGGCGTGAACCTCGCCGCGGGGTCGTTCGGCAGCTCGGACGCCAACGGCGGCTTCGGCACCGGCAATCCGGGGCGCTACGGCCAGGACTACACGTACGAGACCCCGTCGAGCTACGCGTTCGTCGCCGGGCGCGGCGTGCGGCTCGTGCGCCTGGCGGTGAACTGGGAGCGGCTGCAGCCGCGGCCGTTCGGGCCGCTCGACGCGGCGGAGCTGGGCCGGGTGCGCCAGGCGCTCGAGCACGCGCGGCAGGCGGACCTGTCGGTGATCATCGATCTGCACAACTACGGCGACTACGCGCTCGGGGGCGGCGACGAGGGGCCGCCGCGCATGCTGCGACTGGGCGACGCCGAGCTGCCCACGACGGCGCTCGCGGACTTCTGGCGGCGGATGAGCCGCGCCACCGACGACCCGTCCGTCATCGGGCTCGGGCTGCTCAACGAGCCGACCCGGCTGGCCGCCGACGGGCGCGCGGGCGCGCTGATCTGGGAGCGGGCCGCGCAGGAGGCCGTCGACGCGATCCGGGCGAACGGGGACCGGCGGGCGATCCTGGTCAGCGGGTACATACCGATGGGACCGCCCTCGTGGGGGCAGATGCACCCGCACGCGTGGATCGACGACCCGGCGGGCCGGGTGGCGTACGAGTCGCACGCCTACTTCGACCACGACGGCAGCGGCCACTACTGGATGTCCTACGACGACGAGCTGCGCAGCGTGACCTGGCCGCCGCCGGCGCACTGCCAGCGGTTGACGCCGGTGGCCCGCCAGGTGCTGACGACGGGCTGACACAGTGTCGGCATGACGCTGGTGGTACGCCGGGCCGCCCAGGCCGACCTGGAGGCGGCGCTCGACGTGTGGCGGGCGGCGAACGAGGCCCGCGGCCGGGTACCCTCGCCGCGCTCCACGAGGGCTGGGCGCGGACCACGCTGTGGACGCGCACGGACAACGCGCGGGCGCGGCGGCTGTACGAGAAGGCGGGCTACCGGCCGACGGGGCGGACATCGACGCTGGCCGAGGGCGACGGGATCATGCAGCTGGCTTGGGTCCGCTAGCCTCTAGGCGACATGTTGAGGCGTTGGTCAATGCTCACGATCGGGCTCGGCGTCGGGCTGTTCGCCGGCTCGCAGCTCGCCTCTTCCAGGGCGCAGGAGACGGCGCTGTGGGCCGGCGTGGCCGCGACCGTCGTCGGCATGGTGATGTTCGCCGCCAGCCGGCCTGAGCCCGACGGCGACGCCGACCTCGAGCCCGACGAGCGCTCGCGGTCCACGCCGTCCGGGCTCGGCACGCGCGTCGAGGAGATCCTGCGCACGGCCGAGCAGCAGGCCGCCGACCATCTGCGGCAGGCCGGGAAGGACGCCCGCAAGGTCCGCGCACGGGCCGAGGCCGGGCTGTGGGTGGTGCTGCGGCAGGGCGACGACGGCGAGCGGTACGAGGTCGCGCGGCTCGAGTCCCGCTCCGACGCGGACTCGGTCGTGGCCGCGCTCGAGGCCCGAGGGCACCTGCAGCGCTACTCGGTGGCCCCGGCGGCCGAGGCGTAGTCCGCACCGCCGCACATGTGAGGAAGCCGGCGCACCGCGGGCGAACTCGTAGAGTGACGGTCAGGTCATGACCAGCGACTGCGTCACGGATCGGAGGGGCTCGGTGCCGGAGGGCGACACCGTCTGGAACACCGCCCGCGCGCTCGGCGAGGCGATCGCGGGCCGGGTCGTCGAGCGCAGCGACTTCCGCGTCCCGCGGCTGGCCACGGCCGACCTGTCCGGCTGGACCGCCGCCGAGTCCGCCTGCCGCGGCAAGCACCTGCTGCTGCGCCTGACCCGGGAGGGCCGCGAGCCGCTCACCCTGCACTCGCACCTGCGCATGGACGGCGTGTGGCGCACGTACGCGCCCGGAGAGCGCTGGTCGGGCCGCCCGGCGCACCTGATCCGCGTCGCGCTGCACACCGCGGACGCGGTCGCCGTCGGCTACCACCTGCACGAGCTCGAGATCGTGCCGACCCGCGACGAGGAGCGGCTGGTCGGGCACCTCGGGCCGGACCTCATGGGCCCGGACTGGGACGCCGCCGAGGCGGTCCGGCGGCTGCTCGCCCGGCCCGGGCGGTGGATCGCCGACGCCCTGATCGACCAGCGCAACCTGGCCGGCATCGGCAACTTGTACAAGGCCGAGACGCTGTTCCTGCGCGGCGTGTCACCCTGGACGCCCGTCGGGCAGGTCGCGGACCTGACCGCACTCGTGGAGAAGGCGCACGCGCTGCTCAACTCCAACCGCGGCCGGTGGACCCAGGCGACGACGGGCTCGCTGCGCCGCAGCGAGACCACCTGGGTCTTCGAGCGCGCCGGCCAGCCATGCCGCAGGTGCCGCACGACGCTGCGGCGATGGACGGGCGGCGACCATGAGCGCATCACGTACTGGTGCCCGCACTGCCAGCCCGGCGCGCTCCCGCCGCCGGGCTGACCGCAAATTTCAGGTCGTGTTATCCCGCCCGACCACGCGAGGACGGCTGGCGGGAACGCGATACTGTGCTGGGCGTAATGGGGCATGGTTGGCCACGTCTCATGGGGAGGGGCGATGCGCAGCACAGGGTCCGCGGCCGCGCGTGGGGTGGCGAGCCGGTGGACCTCCGGCTGACCCGTCGCGGCCTGCTCGCCGCCGTCCTGGCGACGGCCACGTTGTCGGCGTGCGACAGCCCGCCCGGTGCCACGTCGACGCCCACCCCGTCGTTCAACCCGCCTGGTGACGCCCCGGTCGCCGTCTGGGAGCTGACCGGCGGCCTGAGCGCGGCCGGCATCGCGGCCCTGCGCCCGCCCCGCCTGGCCATCTACGGCGACGGTGACGCGATCGCGGACGCGACATACCGGTCCCGCCTCGACCCCGACCAGCTGCGCGCCCTCACCGTCGCGCTGGCCGACGACCTGCGTTCGACCGGCGCGCAGAAGAAGCCGGCGGTCACGCCGACGATCGTCGACGCGCCGGTGACGAAGGTGTCGGTGTGGTCACCCTCCGGGCCGCTGACGTTCACCGCCGAGGGGCTCGACGAGGTCAAGGCCGATCACCTGTACGCCGACGTCCTCTACGTCGCCCGCGACCGCCTCGCCGCCGTGCACAAGACGGTGTCGGCGACCGCGCAGCCCTACCTGGCCACGCGCGTGCGGGTCGTCGCGGTGCCGGTGCTGGACGGCACGGCCGGCTCGCCGGGCATCGGCCCCATCGCCGCCGACCCGAGCGCCTCCGCCTTGATGACGGCGTGGCCGGCGGACGTGTCGCTGCCCACCACCGACCGCGAGGGCCTGCGCAAGGCCGACCTGGACGGCGACGCGGCGCGCGTGGCGGTCCGGATGCTGACCCGGGACCTCGACCAGCGGGGCGCCTGGCCGGCGTATCGCATGCCCGACGGCGCCGTCGTCCGCGCCAGTTGGCGCTACCTGCTCCCGAGCGAGTAAAACCGCATCGCCCCACCATCGAGCAGGGCAACGTTCCGGCTGGCGTCACCCACACCTCGACACGCGAACCGCCCGGAGCCGCGGTCCAGGCCGGGCCCCCGGCCGTCACCACCCGCTCCTGGACGCGCGAACCGCCCGGAGCCGCGCTCGAGAGCCGGGCCACGCCCCGCCGGCACCACCCGCCCCCGGACGCACAAATCGCCCGGAGCCGCGCTCGAGAGCCGGGCCACGCCCCGCCGGCACCACCCGCTCCTGGACGCGCGAACCGCCCGGAGCCGCGCTCGAGCGCTGGGCCACGTCCGGCCGGCACCACTCGCTCCCGGACACGCGAACCGCCCGGCTTCACCCTCGAACGGGCCAACTTCCGGACTTTTCCGATTTATGCCCGATTTCGGTTCAGTGCCAGATTGGGCCGAAACCGCGACGGTGACGGCGCGCTCACCACGGGGCACGCCGCCGGTTGGTCAGGCGGTCTGCGGCCGCGGTGTCGCCTGCGGGGTGCGCAGGTCGGCCAGACCCTCGGCGACGCCGCGCAGGAACGCGGTCGCGTCCGTGAGGCTGCCCACCGCGGTGCTGTCCTCGGCCACGCAGCCGGCCGCCGCGGTCACGAACTGCTCGTATGCGGTCACGCCCTGCTCCAGCTGCTCGCTGATCGCCCGGTGGGCCGGGCGCAGACCCTCGCCGGCCGGGCCGAGGCGCATCGCACGCTCGACGGACGCGCAGCGCTGGACGAGGTCGCGCAACTGGCGCTCGGCGACGGCGGCGTCGAGGACCGCGGACTCCGCGGCCGGGCCGAGCCGGCCGACCAGGCCGCTGAGCATCCCCGAGGCGCGGTCCAGGCGCCGCCACGGCTCGGCGACGGTCAGGCCGCGCAGCTTGAACGCCTCGCGCTGCCGGTCGAACTCGGCGACCGCGGTGCGTCCCGCGGGCAGCCGCTGCACCAGGCCAACGAGCTTGTCGCGGGCCATCGCGCCGGCCAGGGCGGGGTCGGGCTCGGGCGGCACCGGCAAAGCCCGGAAGGCCCGGTAGTCGATCCACCGCCAGACGGCGATGGCGATGGAACCGCCGGCCGCGGCCGCCCAGAACGCGTCGGCCAGGCCGAGGCCGCTGTACGGCACAAGGACGGCGGTGGCGCCGGTGAGCAGCCCGGCCCGCACCGACCAGCCCCGCGCGGAGCGGTGCAGCCTCCGCAGTCGCTTCAGGTGCTTGGTCCGATCGCTGGCCATGACCGCCCCCCGGGTCGTACCTCGTGTCGGCTCAGCCGGCGCTGGCCGAGTCCCCCGCCTGCTTGTCCTTCAAGCTCGCCCGGATCTCGTCCAGGCGCGCCACGCTGGCGTCCTTGGGCCCGGTCGAGGCCACGGCGGGCGTCTCGGGCGCCGCGGCGAGCTTGTCGCCGGCCATGCTCGCGCGGATCTGGTCGAGGCGGGAGCTGCCGGCCATGTCGAGGGTCGAGCGCTGCACCTCGAGCATCCGCCCCTCGACGGAGTTGGAGGCGAGCTCGGCGCGGCCCATGGCGTTGGCATACCGCCGCTCGATCTTCTCCCGGACCTCGTCCAGCGACGGGGTGTTGCCCGGGGCGGCGAGGCCGCTCATCGACTCCAGCGACTTGGCGACGGTCTCCTGCATCTTCGCCTGCTCCAGCTGGCTGAGCAGCTTGGTGCGCTCGGCGAGCTTCTGCTGGAGCATCATGGCGTTGTTCTCGACCGCCTTGCGCGCCTGGGCGGCCGCGTTGAGCGACTGGTCGTGGAGGGTCTTGAGGTCCTCCATGCCCTGCTCGGCGGCGACCAGCTGCGTGGCGAACACCTGCGCGGTCTGCTCGTACTGCGTGGCCTTGGCCTCATCGCCCTCGGCGCGGGCCTTGTCGGCGAGCACGAGCGCCTGCCGAGCCGACCCCTGCAGCTTCTCGACCTCGGACATCTGCCTGGACAGCCGCATCTCAAGCTGGCGCTGGTTGCCGATCACGGCCGCGGCCTGCTGCACCAGCGCCTGGTGTTGACGCTGCGCGTCCTCGATCGCCTGCTGGATCTGCACCTTCGGATCGGCGTACTCGTCGATCTTGGCACCAAACAGCGCCATGAGGTACTTCCAGCCCTTAGCGAACGGATTCGCCATCTCGCGGTCCTCTCTCGGCCAGCACACGGACGTGCAGGCTTCCATGGTGTCAGGCTCGCGCTACAGCGTCACGCCCGCCCCGAAGGCAGCGGCCGGGAAATTAGCGCTAAACCCGGTTAATACGGACACAACTCAGGGAGAAGTCAGGGCTGCGTGCCCGGCACTTCCCCGCCCGACAGCGCGGACCGCGACAGCCGCTCGGCCTCGGCCAGGCCGGCACGCAGTCCCTCAAGATCGTTGGTGAGCTCCGCCACCTTCGACGCCGTCAACGGCGTGCCGCCGACCGTGGTCGCGTGCAGGGCGACCAGCTCCGCCATCCGCGCCACCAATCCTTCCATGCCCAGTACGGCGGACTGCATGCGAGCAAGGAGCAATCCTCGGGCCTCCTGGAGCCGCTTGCCGACGTCGAGTTGGTCGGTCACCGCGCGCAGCGCCCGCTCGCGCTCGTCGCGCAGCGGCCCGGCCGGCAGGTCGGACAGGCCGCGCCGGATCTGGTTGTGGTCCTGGCGCAGCCGCTGCGTGTTGATGCCCGACGCGGTCTGTTCGATGAGCGTCACCTGCCCGGCGAAGCGGGCCAGGTCGGCCAGCGCGCCGGCGGCCTGGTCGTCGACCTCGCCGATCTGGCCGCGCAGCACCGGATCGGCGGTGCCCTCGGACTGCCGGCGCAGCGTGCGTACCGCCGCTTCGGCCCGGCGCAGCCAGCGCTCCGCGTCGCTGCCGCGGGGCGGGGCGGGCAGGCTCGGCGAGGGCGCCGCGGTCACCCCTCGGGGTGAGGAGCCGCGATCGGCGAGGGCGCCGAGGCCGACCCTGACGCCGTACACCGTCCCGGCGACCGCCAGCCCGACCGGCACGCCGACCACCAGGCCCGCCGGGGCGAGGGCGGCCGCGACCGCCCCGCCCATACCCCCCAGGACCCCGGCCGCGACGAGACCCCACGGCTCGGTCAGCTGCTCCTTGACGCCCACGCCCGTAAGTGTGCCTTCTCCGCTGCGGTATCAGAAGTTGCTCAGGACGTTGACGAGGACCTTGTCGATGGTCGTCGGGTCGCTCGCGTCGTAGGCCGCGGCCCGCGACGCCGCGGAAATCCGCTGCAGTACCCCGAGGTCGGCCTGCCCGCCGTACGCGATCGTGAACACGCGCACCGGGATCTCCTTGTCCGACGTGTCGATGTCGCGCACGAGGCTGTCGAGGTCGCTGTCCTTCGGGTACTCGTTCTTGCCGTCGGTGAGCACCACGACGGCGTTGATCCGGCTCGGGTCGGCGAGGTCGGCCATCTTGCGCTGCGCAGCCCGCGTGGTGGCGTACAGCGCCGTGCCGCCCTCCGCGCTCAGCGAGTTGATCATCTGCTCCAGCCGCGCCCGGTTGCTGCTCAGCGGTCCGACCGGGACCTGTTCGGTGTACGGCGCGCTGGCCCCCCCGATCTCGGTCGAGAACGTCCACAGCCCGACCTCGTCGTCCGCCGCGAACAGCGCCAGCGACTGCAACGCGGCCTTCTTCGCCAGCGCGATGCGCGACTGCCCGTTGCCGGCGTCGGTGTTCATCGACCCGGACACGTCGAGCACCAGCAGCACCTTGGCCCGCTTGCGCTGCTCGTCCCACGATGTCAGGGCCTTCTCCAGCACCTGCGGCGACGGCGGGTCGATCACCGTGTACTTCGCGTCCGGCAAGAGCCCGTTCTCCCGGGTCAGCCCGGCGCCCGCCTTGCCGTCGTACGTGCGGAACGCCACGTCGGTGAAGCGCTTCTGCTGCGGCGCGTCGCGCACGTAGGCGAGGAAGTCGGCGGCGGCCGCCTTCTGCTCGTCGCTGGCGTTGCTGAGCACCACGTACGGGTGGTCGCTCAGCAGGGTGCCCTCCTTGGGGTACACCGCGACCAGCGGTACACGCGGCTTGGGCCCCTTGCCCGCGAGCGCCGGGTCGCCGGTCGGGTTGCCGGTGTTGTAGTCGTACACCGACTTCTCTTCGATCGCGACCGCGCTGATGTAGTTGAGCCCCCGTCCGGCCTGGTCGGCGGCGGCCAGGTTGGACAGGAACGTCAGCGAGATGTCGCCGTAGTGCACGACGCTCGACTCGACGGACTTGACGTACTGCAGCACCTTGGGGTCGGCGAGATCCTTGTCCGTCAGGTCGGTCGAGCGCCCGGTGGCGGCGAAGTACGCGCCGACCGTCGCGTTGAGCCCCGACGTGGAGAAGTGCGGGTTGGTCTTGCCGAGCCGGAACCTCCCCCACTCCGGGTGACCCTTCGAGCCCCATCCGTTCGGGTCGGTCGTCAGCCCGAGCACGTCGCTCCAGCCGATCGGCTTGTCGGGCCAGCCCAGCGCCTCGGCCATCGGCTTGGGCATCGCGAGCACCAGCGGCGACTGCGCGATTATCGGCAGCTTGCCGTCGGGGACCAGCGCGCCCTTGTCGCCGCTGGCCAGCCGCTGCTTGAGCAGCGACACCCAGGACGCGGACGCCGGCGTCCACACTGCCGGCTGCGGCCCCTCGCGCCCGACGTCCCACCCGGCGGCCAGTGCGTCGAGCGCCGCGCCGGAGGCCTTGGTCTGCACGATCGGGTCGGCGCACTTGCCGTCGAAGCGACGGTCCGACTGGACGTAGCTCTTGGCGAGCTCCGTCATCAGCGCGGCCTTCTCGCTCGACGCCGAGACGTTCAGCGCGATGCACCCCTCGCGGCGCGGCGTTGCGGCCTTCTTGCCGCCGCCGTTGTCGTCGCCACGGTTGGCCAGGACGACATACACCCCGCAGATCGCGAGCACGCCGATGACCGCCGCGATGATGATCGGAAGGGGATTGCGCCGCCGGTTGGGTGCCGGGTAGCTCACGGGTCGCTCGCCTCCGCGCTGCTGCTTTCACTGGCGCCTCCGACGGGCGCGGCACCAGTGTCGCAGGTCGCGTCGAATCGACGATCAAGGCACGCCCGCCGCCGGCTCGCAGGGCTCGGCCGCGCTGCGTGCGTTCGGCTCGATGACCGGCTCTACACGGTCGGCTTTACGGCGTTTTGCGGCCTTTCACACCCTCTTCAGGCCAGCTCGCCGCACAGCACCGGATCGCAGCCGAATCGTTGCACGGCCTGGTCCAACTCGGCCGGCTACCGTGCGGCCGGCCGGCGCGGGACGTCAGGCGGCGTAGACGACGTCGCGCTCGCGGTCGACCGGGCCGCGGGTGGCGCGCAGGGTGGTCCGGAGCGGCCCGTCGTGGTGGACCGCCACCGACAGCTTCGCGTCGGCGGAGACCTTCGACTTCGCGGCGCCCCGCACCAGGCGGGCCTGCGGCGCCTCCGCCGATCCGCTCGCCGCCGCCGCTGGCACGGGCTCGCCCGACGTCGCGGGCGCCGCGGCCGGCACGGGCACGGCGGGCGCCGGCACTCCGGCCGTCTTCGCGCCGTTGCGGGCGTTGTCCGGCGCCCCGCCGGGGCCGCCGACCGGCACGAGCACCGGCGACAGATCCTCGGACAGGGCGAGCGAGTCGCTCACGTCACGCAGCACCTCGGACAGCGCGGCGCCGAGGGCCTCGCAGATCGCGGCCAGCAGCTCGCTGGACGCCTCCTTCTGACCGCGCTCGATCTCCGACAGGTATCCGAGGCTCACATTGGCCGCGGTGGAGACCTCACGCAGCGTCCGATGCTGGGCCTGCCGTCGCGCTCGCAGCGCATCACCGATCACCCGACGAAGCAGCACGGCGGCACCCCCTCTGACGCAGCTGGCAAGACCGCGAAAACTGGTACTCGTCACGGTACCTGGTGTGGCGCGGATCGACACCCTGCCCCGCCGTCATGAGACATCGAGTGTCTCCGCGAGCAGTCCGACGGCTGCCGCCACAGTCCCCGCCCGGATGTCCGTGCGATCGCCCGGAAGTGTGAATTCACGCACCTCGACGCGTTCCGGTTCGCCGTGGGCCGGCGCCGGCCCGACGACCGCGACGTACACCCGCCCGACCGGTTGACCTGCCTGTGGGTCCGGTCCGGCGACCCCGGTCGTGGCCGCGGCCCAGTCGGCGCCACACCGCTCGCGGGCCCCCGCGGCGAGCGCCGCGGCGACGGCCGCGTCGACGGGCCCGTGCGAGGCGAGCAACGGAGGGGGCACGCCGAGGAGCTTCGCCTTCAACTCTGTTGCGTACGCCACGATCCCGCCCCGGAACACCCGGCTCGCCCCCGGCACCTCTACGAAGGCCGCCGCGAGCAGCCCGCCCGTCAACGACTCGGCGACGGCCAGCGTCTCCCCGCGCCGCTGCAGGGCATCGAGGATCGCGCCCGCCCTTTCCTCACCCACCGAATCCCTCCTTCGCTACTCCCATAATCGGACATAACCGAAGTTTCCGATTCACCTGCCAGGGGCAGCGGAAAACCGGAGAAGGCGAGGTCGCCCCACCGAGTGCCAGGCGTCTACGTCCGGGACAGCCTGCCACCTCTCCCCGCACCGCACAGGCCGCGAGGCCGCCCAAACCCACACCGCCCACCCCACCCGCACCGCGGCCTCACACCCCGTGGACACGCCGCGTGACCGAGCCCGCCACGCCACTCCCCTCACACCCACCGGCCGTCACCGCGCGCCCAAAGCCCTCCACACCGCCCGCACCGCAGACCTCACCCGCACACACAGCACCTACACGCCCAGCCCCCCACACCCGCAGGCCTCACCCGCACACGCGGTACCCCGCCACACCTATCCCCTCACGCCCACGCTCCCCGCACCGCACGCGCCCCACATGCCCGCACCGCGGACCGCCACTCCCTCACCTTCAGCGCGCCAACGAGACCTTGCCCGCCTCACACACACGCCCGCGGGTTGCCCCCACGCGCACTGGCCGGGCGACCGCATCGAGGCCGGGCGCTCAAGCGACCGGCTCATCCGCCTGCGGGACCGCGGCCGAGGCCTCGGGGGACGCCGATCGCGAGGCGCCGCGAGGCCCCTCAGGCGTAGCACCGGGAGGCGCCGAGAGCGAGACGCCAGGAGGCACAAGAGGCATCGGAGACGAGGCGCCGGCCGCCGTCAGCGGTGCGCGGCGGAGGCGCACCGCGCGGGCGACGTAGTCCAGACCGGTGACGACCGTCACAACGACGGCAGCGAACATGATCCAGGGGCCGACTGCGGCGAGGCCGGGGGGCAGTGGCGTGAGATACCAGCCGATCGCGACGATCTGCAGGGCGGTCTTGACCTTGCCGCCGCGGCTGGCCGGGATGACGCCGTGGCGGATCACCCAGAAGCGCAGCGCGGTCACGCCCCACTCGCGGACCAGAATGAGTGCGGTCACCCACCAGGGCAGGCGGTCGTAGAACGACAGCAGCACGAGGGCGGCGCCGGTGAGGGCCTTATCCGCGATCGGGTCGGCGACCTTGCCGAACGACGTGACGAGGTTGTGCGCGCGGGCGATCCAGCCGTCGACGTAGTCGGTGGCGGAGGCCACGATGAAGGTCAGGCCGGCCGCCAGCTGCCAGGCGTCGTGGGTCATCCGGCTGGCGACCACGCACACCACGAAGACCGGCACGAGCACCATCCGCGCGACCGTGAGGATGTTGGCCGCGTTGAGCAGGGGAACGGGCTTCACCGCGCTCATGTCGACGCCGGACTGAGCATCTCGATCGGTGTCGCGACCAGGTCGACGCCGACGCTGTCGGTGACCTTGGCGCGCACGAGGTCGCCCGGGCGCAGCGTGGCCGGGTCGATCGCGCCGCCGGGCACGAGGGTGGTGGAGCCGTCGACCTCGGGGGCCTGGTGGGCACCCCGGCCCTCGACGTCGACGCCGTCGGCGTGGTGCTCGACGGTGTCGACTAGCACGTCGAGCATCGAGCCGACCCGGTCGCCGGCCCGCTGCGCGCAGAGCTCCTCGGCGAGGGCGCCCATCCAGTCATACCGCTTCTTGATCGTGCCGGCGTCGACCTTGCCCGGCAGGCTCGCGGCCTCGGTGCCGTCCTCGTCGCTGTAGTCGAAGACGCCGATCGCGTCGAGGCGAGCCTCGGTCAGGAACCTCGCGAGCTCGTCGACGTCCTCGGGGGTCTCGCCGGGGAAGCCGACGATGACGTTGCTGCGCACGCCGGCCTCGGGGTCGAGCTTGCGGACCGAGGCGAGCAGCTCCAGGAAGCGCTCGGTGGAGCCGAAGCGGCGCATCCGGCGCAGCACGGGCTCGCTGGAGTGCTGGAAGGACAGGTCGAAATACGGCGCGACGCCCGGCGTGGTGGCGATCGCCTCGACGAGGCCGGGGCGGGTCTCGGCGGGCTGCAGATAGGAGACCCGCACGCGCACGATGCCCGGCGTGGCGGCCAGCTGGGGCAGGAGCTTCTCCAGCAGGCGAGGGTCGCCGAGGTCCTTGCCGTAGGAGGTCGAGTTCTCACTGACGAGGACGAGCTCTCGCACACCGTTGGCGCCGAGCCACTCGGCCTCGGCGAGCACCTCGTCCGGGGTGCGGGAGACGAACGCGCCGCGGAAGGACGGGATCGCGCAGAAGGTGCATCGCCGGTCGCAGCCGCTGGCGAGCTTCAGGGGCGCGACCGGGCCGTTGTCCAGCCGCCGCCGCAGCACGCGTTGCAGGTGGGCGGGGAGGTGCCCGGGGGTGACCACCTCGACGGCGCGGCGCTCGACCGGGGTGATCGGCAGCAGGGTGCGCCGGTCGCGGGGCGCGTGCGACGGGATCGTCTCGCCGGCGAGGATCGCGTCGAGGCGGGCGGCCATGTCGGGGTAGTGATCGAAGCCGAGCACCGCGTGCGCCTCGGGCAGCTCGCCGGCCAGCTGTTCGCCGTAGCGCTCAGCGAGGCAGCCGGTGGCGACCACCTTCGCGCCGGTGTCGGCCGCGGCCAGCAGGGTGTCGATCGAGTCCTGCTTGGCCTTGGTCACGAAGCCGCAGGTGTTGACCAGCACGACGTCGGCGTCGGTGCCGTCCGTCGTCACCGACCAGCCGCCGTCGGCCAGGCGGGCGGCGAGCTCCTCGGAGTCCACCTCGTTACGGGCACAGCCCAGGGTGAGCAGGGCTACGCGGCGGTCAGTATTGGCGGACATGCTGTCGAGGGTACCGACCGGGGCCGACAATTTGCGGGGCGGATCCTGCCTCAGGAAGCCGGGAACGGATCCCGGAATGTGAAGGCCCGCGGCGTCGGACCCTCACGACGCAGCAGGTCAAGCCGCTCCTCCGCCTCCACCAGCGTCGGCACGTGCCCCTCCGGCACCCACCAGACGACCATGGAAGCGTCGCCGAACGGACGGAACCACTCCCGCCGCCGTCGCAGGATGTCGAGGTGCCCGCTGCGGAACGTGAACTCGCGCAATGCCTCCAGGCTCTGCCACACCGACATGTTCACCATGATGTCGCCGCCGAACGGCTGCAGCGAGGTCGCGTCCGCCCCGTCGTCGTCGACGAGCCGCCACACGAAGCCGGGCCAGCCGTCCGCGATCGCGTTGATCCGGTCGAGCTCGGCGTAGAACCCGGCCATCCTGGGGTCTTCCCTCGGGCCCACGGGCGCGGCGATGTTGAGCTGCGCGAGATGTGCGGTCATGCCGGCAGCCTAAAACAAATCTCCATTGATTTTTGTAACCCGCGTGCCTCGATCCACCACCACGCAGCACCCGCCAGGTCCCGGATCGATCCGCACCCCGCCGCCGAGGGCCCCCTCCAGCAACGCGAGGTTGGCGCCGCACACGGCCCCGGGATGCGTCCGAGCCACCCCGTCGAACGGGCAGTTGCGCAGCCGCCACACGTCCCCGTCCGCGTACGGCTCGTACCCGAGCCGCCGCAGCGTCTCCTCCGCGGGCCCGCCGGCGAGCCGCGCCCCGTGCCGCCGGGCGGCGGCGTACAAGGCCGGCTCCACGCCGGCTTCCTCGACCGCGTCGGCGAAGACCTCGGCCAGGGCCCGGTACCCGCGCGGCGGCAGGCTGACCGCGTGCTCGGCGGCGGAGCGCCGGTAGAGCTTGGAGGGCCGCCCGGCGCCCGGCCCGGCCCGGCCACTCAGCCGCGCGAACGACACGTCCAGCAGCCCGGCCTCGGCGAGGCGGTCGAGGTGGTGCGCGGCGAGGTTGCGCCCGATGCCGAGGGCCTCGGCCACCTGGTCGCGGCTCAGCGCGCCGGCGGCCGCGGCCACGTGCTCGTACACCGCCCGGCGCCGCGTGTCCGCCAGGGCCGCGAGTGCGTCGATCTCCTGGTCATCGGGAAGGTCCGGCACGCGTTCAACTATCGCAGCAGCGCGGCGGCGAGCGTCAGGGTCACCATCGACACCACGGTGATCGAGAGGCGCTCCGCGCGGCGCGCGACCAGGGCGACGGCCGCTGCTGCCGCCGACCCGGATCGAACCGGGCCGCCGCTCAGTCGTCTTCGGAGGACTTCAGCGCGTCGAGCACCTCGGGCAGCGCGTCGGGCTTGATCAGCACGTCGCGGGCCTTGGAGCCCTCGGACGGGCCGACGATGCCGCGGGTCTCCATGAGGTCCATGAGCCGCCCGGCCTTGGCGAAGCCGACCCGCAGCTTGCGCTGCAGCATGCTGGTGGAGCCGAACTGGCTGGTCACGACCAGCTCGATGGCCTGCAGCAGCAGTTCGAGGTCGTCGCCGATCTCCTCGTCGACCTTCTTCTTGCCCTCGTCGCGCTTGGCCGTCACCTCCGGCCGGAACTCGGGCTCGCGCTGGTCCTTGCAGAACTGGACGATCTCGTTGATCTCGGTCTCGCTGACCCAGGCGCCCTGGATGCGGATCGGCTTGGAGGCGCCCATCGGCAGGAACAACCCGTCGCCGCGGCCGATCAGCTTCTCCGCGCCGGGCTGGTCGAGGATGACCCGCGAGTCGGCGAGGCTGGAGGTGGCGAAGGCGAGCCGGGACGGCACGTTGGCCTTGATCAGGCCGGTGACGACGTCGACGCTGGGCCGCTGGGTGGCCAGCACCAGGTGGATGCCGGCGGCCCGGGCCAGCTGGGTGATGCGGACCACCGAGTCCTCGACGTCGCGCGGCGCGACCATCATCAGGTCGGCGAGCTCGTCGACGACGACCAGCAGATACGGATACGGCCGGATCACCCGCTCGCTGCCCGGCGGCGCGGTGATCTGCCCGGCCCGGACCTTGCGGTTGTAGTCGTCGATGTGCCGCACGCCGGCCGCGGCCAGGTCGTCGTAGCGCATGTCCATCTCGCTGACGACCCAGTCGAGGGCGTCCGCCGCCTTCTTGGGGTTGGTCACGATGGGCGTGACCAGGTGCGGGATGCCCTCGTAGCCGGTGAGCTCGACCCGCTTGGGGTCGACCAGCAGCAGCCGCACCTCGTCCGGCGTGGACCGGGTCAGCAGCGACACCAGCAGGCTGTTGAGGCAGGACGACTTGCCCGCACCGGTGGCGCCCGCGATCAGGATGTGCGGCATCTTCGCGAGGTTGGCCACCACGTAGCCGCCCTCGATGTCCTTGCCGAGCGCGACGAGCAGCGGGTGGTGGTCGCCGGTGGCCGCGCGCGAGCGCAACACGTCGCCGAGCGCCACGTTTTCCCGATCGGAGTTGGGGATCTCCACGCCGACCGCGCTCTTGCCCGGGATCGGGCTCTGGATGCGCACGTCGGCCGACTTCACCGCGTAGGCGATGTTCTTGGACAGCGCGGTGATCCGCTCGACCTTGACGCCGTGACCGATCTCCACCTCGTAGCGGGTGACCGTCGGCCCGCGGGTGAAGCCGGTGACCATCGCGTCGACGCCGAACTGCTCGAACACGCCCTGCAGCGCGCCCATCACCTCGTCGTTGGCGCGGGTGCGTCCGCGCGGGGCGTCGCCGGTGCCGAGCAGGGTGGGCGGGGGCAGCCTGTAGTCGGTGTCGGTGAGCGCGAGCTGCTCGGCCCGGGTGGGCAGCGGCGAGTGCTCCGGCGGATCCTTCTCCCCGGCCTGGGCGGGCTCCTTCTTCCGCTTGCGCCCGGCGGCCGGCATCCGCTGCAGGACCACGGTGTCGTGGACGAGATCCGGGTCGAGGTCGGGCGCGGCGGCGTCGAACTGGCCGGCATCAGAACCCGGCGGAACGTCCAGCGGGTGCGGCATCGGGTCGGGCCCGCCCGCGCGGGAGCCCTGCCGGCGCCGGGCCGGCGCGCGCCGCGCGGGCGCGGCCTCCGTCTCGTCGTAGAACTCGTCGAACTCCTCGTCGTCGGCGAGGGTGGGGTCCTCGACCCGGCCGAGGGCGAGGTCGCGCAGCTGACGCCAGCGGTGCGGGATGCGGCTGATCGGGGTGGAGGTGACGACGAGGAGGCCGAAGGCGGACAGGAGCAGCAGCAGCGGTGTCGCCACCCAGGCCGTGACCGCCGTCTCCAGCAGTCCGCCGCCGCCCCGGCCGAGCAGGCCGCCGGCCTGGTCCATCCGGGCCGGGAGGGTCGGGCCTCCCGCGGCCAGGTGCATGAGGCCGGTGCCGCCGATGAACAGCGCACCCCAGCCGACGATGGCGCGACCACGGCGGTCCTCGGCGTCCGGCCGGGCCCGCATGATCCGGATGCCGGCGACGAGCAGCAGCACGGGCAGCACCGCGGCGGCGGCGCCGATGAACGTGTGGCAGATGTCGGCCAGCCAGCGCCCGACCGGCCCGGCCGCCTGGAACCACAGCGCGGCGGTGAGCAGCACCGCGAGGCCAATCACGGCGAGGCCGGCGCCGTCTCGGCGGTGCTCCGGGTCGAGGCCGCGGGTCGTGGCGGCCTGCCGGCCGATGGCCCGGGCGCCCCAGCCGACGCTGTGCGCGAGCCCCATCCAGACGGCGATCATGCCGCGGCCGAACAGGCCCAGCGGCGTGGCGACCATCGCCCCGCGACGCCGGCGTGCCGGCGTCGCGGCGCGGCTCCCGGCCCGGCCGCGGCCCCGCGCGGCGGGCGATGCCTTCGCCGAGGTCGCCTTCGCCGAGGTCGCCTTCGCCGGGGTGGCCGAGGCGGCCCTGGCACGCGGCGTGGCCCGCTTCTGCGGGGTAGCACGCGTGTTCGAACCGCCGCGGGCGTTGGACGTGCCTCCGCCGCGGCCGGCCTGGGAGGTGCGACCCGCCATGGTCACACCGTAGCCGGGGGCTCCGACATTTTTCGCCCGGCACGCCGGTGCCGGTACCTCGCGAACGCCACCGCGTAGGAGCCGACGACGATCACACCCACCAGGACCTGCAGCAAGTGGGTGTAGCGCGCGGGGTAGAGGACATTCTGGATGTACGTATCGATGAAGCCCCGGTCGCTGACGCTCTGCCCGGCCTGCCGCCGGGCCCAGTGCTCGGCGGCGGTGAGCGGGCAGTTCAGGTGGAGCGTGACCACGGCGAGTCCCCACGCGGCGGCGGCCAGGTGCGGCCAGAAGGCCTTCGGCCACCGCCAGACGAGGAACCCGCCGAGCACGACGTACGCGAGGAAGCCGAAGTGCAGCAGCAGCACCGTCGTCGCCAGCGCCGCGTACACCTCAGACCTCCACCACCGTCGGCACGATCATCGGACGGCGCCGGTAGGCCTCGTTGACCCAGCGCCCCACGGTGCGCCGCACGATCTGCTGCAGCTGGTGCGGGTCGGTGATCCCCTCCGTGGCGGCCTTGTTGAGCGCCTCGGTGACCAGCGGCAGCACCGCGTTGAAGACCGCCGGGTCGTCGGAGAAGCCCTTCGCCGACACGGTCGGGCCGGCGACGACCTTGCCGGTGACCGAGTCGATGACGACGGTCGCGGCGATGAACCCGCCGTCGCCGAGGATGCGCCGCTCGGTCAGCAGCGACTCGCCGACGTCGCCGATGGCCAGGCCGTCGACGTAGACGTATCGCGAGCGGATGTGCCCGACCAGCCGGGCCTCGCCGCCGACGAGGTCGACGACGTCGCCGTCCTCGCACAGCACCACGCGCTCGTCCGGCACGCCGGCCTCCCGGGCCAGCTGGGCGTGGGCGCGCAGGTGCCGCCACTCGCCGTGCACCGGCATGAAGTTGCCCGGCTTGACGACGTTGAGCAGGTACAGCAGCTCGCCGGCGGGTGCGTGGCCGGACACGTGAACCTTCGCCACGTCCTTGTGCACGACGGTCGCGCCGGCCCGGGACAGCTGGTTGATCACCCGGTACACCGCGGTCTCGTTGCCGGGGACCAGCGACGAGGCGAGCACGACGGTGTCACCCTCGCCGATGACGATGTGCCGGTGATCGCCGTTGGCCATGCGGCCCAGCGCGCTCATCGGTTCGCCCTGCGAGCCGGTCGACATGAGCACGATCCGCTCCGGCGGGAGGCTCATCGCCTCGTCGATCGCGACGACCAGGCCGTGCGGGATCCGCAGCAGGCCCAGGTCGCGGGCGATGCCCATGTTGCGCACCATGGACCGGCCGATGAGTGCCACCTTGCGCCCGTGCGCGTGCGCGGCGTCGAAGACCTGCTGCACGCGGTGCACATGGGAGGCGAACGACGCGACGATGATCCGCCCGGTGGCCCGGCCGAAGATGCCCTCCAGCACGGGGCCGATCTCCCGCTCCGGGGTGACGAACCCGGGGATCTCGGCGTTGGTCGAGTCGGACAGCAGCAGGTCGACGCCCTCGCCGCCGAGCCGCGCGAACCCGGCCAGGTCGGTGATGCGCCCGTCGAGCGGCAGCTGGTCCATCTTGAAGTCGCCGGTGTGCAGCAGCGTGCCGGCCGCGGTACGCACGGCGACCGCGAGCGCGTCCGGGATCGAGTGGTTCACGGCGAAGAACTCGCACTCGAACGGGCCGAGGCGCTCCACCTGACCCTCGCGGACGGTGAGCGAGTAGGGCTCGATGCGCCGCTCGGCGAGCTTCGCCTCCACCAGCGCGAGCGTGAACTTCGACCCGACGAGCGGGATGTCCGGCTTGTGGGCGAGCAGATACGGCACCGCGCCGATGTGGTCCTCGTGGCCGTGGGTCAGCACGATCGCCTGAACCCGCTCCAGCCGGTCGAGGATCGAGGAGAAATCGGGCAAGATGAGATCGACGCCGGGCTGCTCCACGTCGGGGAACAGCACGCCGCAGTCGATGACGAGCAGCTTGCCGTCGAACTCCAGCAGCGTCATGTTGCGGCCGATCGCGCCGAGCCCGCCCAGCGGGGTGACCCGCAGGGTGTTGGGCCCCGGAGGGGGCGGCGGATCGAGCTCGACGTGCGCCACCGTCATAGGGCCACTCCGATTTGGTTGTGATGAGCCATCAGGTCGGCGGATCCGATCGTGCGGCCCGCCTCCGCACAATCCTCCCGCAGCCGGCCCAGTTCCGCCGCATTCGCCGAGACCAGCGGCGGGCGAACCGGACCGGCGGGCAGGCCGAGCAGGGTGAGGGCGGCCTTGGTCAGGATGACGCCCTGGGTGCGGAAGAACCCGCAGAACGCCGGCAGCAGCCGCAGATGCAGCTCACGGGCGAGCGCGACGTCGCCCGACTCGTGGGCGAGGATCATTCGCTTGGTCTGGGGACCGAACACGTGCGTGGGCACGCCGACGACGCCGACCGCCCCCACCGACAGCAGCGGCAGCGTCAGCTTGTCCTCGCCGGAGTAGTACGCCAGGTCGGTGCGCCTGATCACCCAGGCGCTCTCGCCCAGGTCGCCCTTGGCGTCCTTCACGGCGACGATGCGCTCGTGCTCGGCGAGCCGGCACATCGTCTCGGTCTCGATCGCCACGCCGGCGCGCCCGGGGATGTCGTAGAGCATCACGGGCAGCCCGGAGGAGTCGGCGACGGTCCGGAAGTGGTGCACGAGGCCGGCCTGCGGGGGCTTGTTGTAGTACGGCGTCACGACGAGCAGCCCGTCGGCGCCGGCCTTCTCGGCGGCCCGGGCCAGCTCGGCCGTGTGCGCGGTGTCGTTGGTGCCGACGCCGGCGATCACGGTCGCCCGGTCGCCGACGGCCTCCACGACCGCGCGGAGCACCTGGTCCTTCTCCGCGTCGCTCGTGGTGGCCGACTCGCCGGTGGTGCCGTTGACCACGAGGCCGTCGTGGTCCTCCTCGTCGACCAGATGGGTGGCGAGGCGGGCGGCGCCGTCGAGGTCGAGCGAACCGTCAGGCCCGAATGGCGTGACCATCGCGCTGAGCAACCGGCCGAACGGCCGGCTGGGGACGGAACCGGTGCGTGTCATACGCACAACCTAGCGGAAGCCTTCGCCGCGCATTTTTCAAGATTCCCAGGTGTACTGCGCGGACGCCACCTCGGTGCCGTCCGGGAGCGTCGCGATCGTGAAATCCCCGAAGACGCTGGGCGCGATACGCTGCAGTTCCCGCAGGCAGGCGATGGCCACCTCGCGGATCTCCACGTCGGCCGCCTCGGTCGCGCGCATCGTCACGAAGTGCCGCCAGGTCCGGTAGTTGCCGGTCACGACGATCCGGGTCTCCGCCGCGTTGGGCAGCACCGCCCGGGCCGCCTGCCGCGCCTGCTTGCGCCGCAGCGTGCCGCTCTCGACATCGGCGAACTTGGCCTCGAGCCCCTCGAGCAGCTCGTTGTACGCCCGCAGCGCCGCCTCGCCCGCCTCGACGAACGTCTTGTGCAGTGCCGGGTCCTCGGCGATCACGGCCGGCTCGACCATGGCCGCCTCCCGCCCCGGCACGTACCGCTGCGAGAGCTGCGAGTACGAGAAGTGCCGGTGCCGGATCAGCTCGTGGGTGAAGGAGCGCGATACGCCGGTCAGGTAGAAGGTGACCGTGCCGTGCTCGAGCACGGAGAGGTGCCCGACCTCGAGGATATGCCGCAGGTATCCCGCGTTGGTGGCCGTGGCCGGGTTGGGTTTGCTCCACGACTGGTAGCAGGCGCGCCCCGCGAACTCGGCGAGCGCCTCCCCGCCTTCCACGTCGGTCTCCCACGGAACGTCGCCCGGAGGCTCGAAGTGGGTCCAGGCGATGGCTTTGACGGAGAGCATTCGCTGAGCGTACAGCCGCTACACGTAGAAGTACGTGAAGGGTGCCCAGGGCAGGTTGCGCAGGACCGAGAACGCGAGCCAGGCCACCAGGAACCCGATGAGCGCCCAGTTGGAAATGCGCAGCATGGGAAGCTTGAACGGCAGGTTGAGCCGGTTGACGGTCCAGGCGACGTACAGATACGCCAGGAACGGCGCCGCGAACACCAGCGGCGCGTGGTGCTGGGCCGCAGCCGGGATGTCCCCGTGCAGCAGATACCAGGCCGCCCGCGTCCCCCCGCATCCCGGGCAGTCGAACCCGGTGAGCAGCTTGACCAGGCAGGTCGGCGCGTCGGTGGCCCCGGCGGAGGTCGGCTTCATCAGCAACGTGTAGGCGACGCCCCCGGAGATGAGCGCCCCGACCCCGGCGGGCGCTGCCCAGCCGGGCAGCCGGTCGATGAACCGGGCGAACCGCCCCTTATGCGGCTGGTATGCGTACTCATACACCGGCGGCACAACCCCGGGGGCCGGGTCCGCCTGCACGTCAGAAACCACCGGGGCGACAGGGACCGACAGCGGCGAGCTCACCCCCAACACGCTACACCGCCCACGCACGGGACCACGCTGTACAAAATCGGCTTCGTCAGCCGCACGACGATCTTCAGACGAGCTCCTTTCCCAGCCGTTCGGCGAAGTCCCCGCGCTGCGGCAGCTCGACGACGTCGAGACCGAGCCACCCGGCGAACCGCCGCAGCTCCGCCGCCAGCGCCGCAGCCACCTCACCGGGCGCCTTCACCCCCGGCTCCACCCAGGCCGCCGGGATCTGCAGCGCCCCCGCCTTCCGGTCCGCCTTCAGATCCACCCGCGCCACGAGCCGGTCGCCCAGCAGGAACGGCAGCACGTAATACCCGTGGAGCCGCTGCAACGGCGGCACGTAGATCTCGATCCGGTAGCTGAACCCGAACAGCCGCTCCACTCGCCCCCGCTCCCACATCAGCGGGTCGAACGGGCTGACCAGCGTCGCCGCGCCGATGCGCCGCGGTATGCGCGCCTGCGCGTGCAGATACGCCCGCGGTGCCCACCCCTGCACCTCGACCGGCACCAGCTCCCCGGCCTCGACCAGCTCCGCGATCGCGGTGCGGGCCCCGGCCAGTGGCAGCCGGAAGTAGTCGCGCAGCTCCGCCTCGGCGGCCACGCCCAGCCCGCGGGCGGCGACCCGGACCAGCTCACGGAACGCGTCGGCGGGCTCGGGCGTGGGCGCGTTGATCACCTCGGGCGGCAGGATGCGCTCGGGCACGTCGTAGACCCGGGCGAACGAGGAGTTGCGCCGGGCGACGCTGACCTCGCCGGAGTAGAACAGCCACTCGATCGCCGTCTTGGTGTCCGACCAGTTCCACCCCCAGTGGTCCTTGCGCCGCGGCTGGACGAGGTCGCCCTCCACCTGGGCGGCGCTGACCGGCCCCTTGGCGCGAATCTCCTCGAGCACCCAGCGAACCAGGTCGGGCTGCTCGCGGGCGATGCGGACCATCCGGCCCCACGCGTCACCGGAGCGCATCCGCCAGCGCAGCATCGGATGCAGCCGGACGGGGACCAGGGAGGCCTCGTGCCCCCAGTACTCGAACAGCTCCCGCGGCCGGCGATAGGCGAGCCGGTCGAGCAAGGCCGGATCGTAGGGACCGAGGCGGCTGTAGGCGGGTAGGTAGTGGGCGCGCTGGACGATGTTCACGGAGTCGATCTGCAGCAGGCCGGTGCGCTCCAGCACGCGGCGCACGTGGCGGCGCTCCGGCACGCCCGCCGGGGCGCGGTCGGCGAAGCCCTGTGCGGCGAGGGCGACCCGCCGGGCCTGGGTGAGCGTCAGGTACTCGGTCATCGCCATGGAGGCTATCCCGGGGGTACGACAGAAATTCGGTGATGACGACCGGACCCGGGCCCCGCCGGCCACCGCACGCCATGCGGAGGCATCGCGGCACGGTCGTTCGGCGGCCGCTCATGACGGCGGCCCCGCGCGGATTCGCCGCGCAGGGCCGCTTTGCGGTGCGTGTGTGCGGGCTAAGCCCCAACGAGCGGGCGCGCCCGTTCGACACCCGGCTTGCTGGCCTCACTCCGGACGGAGCCGCCGGGGTCCTTCGCGTCGAACGCGGCGGTGACCTGCCGGTCGATGTCGACGAGGTCCGGCACGTCCTCGACGGCGGGGTCGCTGGAGCGGCCGGGGTCGCTCGCGGGGCGCTGCGCGGTGCCGGTGCTGGCGGGCTCGCGGATCGGCAGGCCGAACAGCAGCCCGATCATGAGCAGGACGTACGCGTTGCTGCCGAACAGGCCGAGCCCGTCGAACTTCGCGTGGAACGCCCACGGGGTGCGGCTGCACAGCAGCGCGAACGAGAAGCCGAACGCGATCGCGAGGTTGCGCCTGCGGCGCGGGTCGAGCGAGCGGTCGGTGGCGTGGTCGAACAGCACCACGATCGCGGGCAGCACCCACACCAGGTGGTGGATCCAGATGATCGGGCTGACCATGCAGCCGACGATGCCGGTGAGGGCCAGGCCGGCGACCTCGTCGCGAGACTTGACCGCGCGGCGGGCCCGCCAGTACCACACGGCGAGGGTGATCAGCACGAGGAGCAACCACAGCGGCTTCATCGGGTCGGGGTTGAACATCCGCCCGACGAGGCCGGTGAGCGCCTGGTTGGACACGAACGTCGGGGAGCCGACCCGGTCGGTGTTCCACATCGCGTCGGTCCAGAAGACCCGCGAGGCGTCCGGGGCGAAGGTGGCCGCGGCCCAGGTCGCGGCCGTGGCGGTCGCGGCGGCCACGGCCGCGGCCCGCCAGCGCCGGGTGATGAGCAGATAGATGATGAACACGCCGGGGGTGAGCTTGATCGCGGTGGCGAGCCCGATGCCGATGCCGCCGAGGCGTCGCCCGCCGCGCACCAGCAGCAGCACGTCGCCCGCGACGAGGAACAGCAGCAGAATGTTGACCTGGCCGAAGTTCACCGTCTCGCGGACCGGCTCGAACGCCGCCGCGAGGGCCATCGCGATGCCCATCGCGAACCAGAACGACCAGCCCTGCCGCTTGATGACCGGCCCGAGCAGCCAGGTGAGGATCGCGAGCATGGCCAGCACGCTCATGGTCACGCTGATGAAGATCGCGGTGTGCCAGCCGATGAGCGACATCGGCATCATCAACGCGGCCGCGAACGGCGGATACGTGAAGCCGTACGGCGTGCCGGGCGTCAGGTAGTCGTAGATGTCTCCGCCGCGGTGGACCCAGTAGTCCATCGCGCCGTAGTAGACCTTGAGATCGAAAAACCCATTGCGCGCCGCGGCCACCGACAGGAAACCCCACACGACGGCCCAGACGGCCACCACGATGAGTGTCTTCCTGACTCCGGGCCGCAGCTTGGGCCGGACGGCCGTCGAAACGGCGACCCGTCCTCGCTCCGCCACCTGTTCTGCCCTCCTGCTCGCTCGCTGCCGCCTGAATTCCATCAGGCTCAACGGTTCCGCCGGTCCAACTGTGACGTGCTTCGTCCAGTCTGGCTCGATAAGGCTTCACGCCGATCAACCCAAACCAGACGCCGCTACCCCGCCGCGTTGCGCTTCACACAAAATCCGTAGGCTGGTGCTTCATGACCCTCGGGTTCGTCCGTCCGGCGCGACTCGACGACATCGTCGAGATCACGCGCATCCAACTCACGACCTGGCGGGTCGCCTATCGGCGCCTGTTGCCTGAACATATCCTCGACCGGCTGGACGAGGATTGGATTACCCGCAGGTGGCGGGAGGCAATCGCGGAGCCACCGAGTCCTGCGCACCGGGTCCTGGTGGCGGTCGAACAGGTCGATTCGCCCGCCTCGGAGCCGGACGCAAAACCCGAGTCAGCATACGTCGTGGGTTTTGCCGCGTCAGGTCCGGCAGACGACACCGCCCTCGCACCGGACGAAGATCACACCGCCCTTGACAAGGCACTCGAGGCCACCGTGGCGATCACGGACCTGCTGGTGGAGCCCCGTTGGGGCCGGCGCGGTCACGGCAGCCGGTTGCTGGCGGCAAGTGTGGATTTATGGCGAACTGACGGATTCACGACAGCGCTTGCGTGGACGTTCGCCGACGACCGCGTCACGCGTCGATTTCTGCAGAGCGCGGGCTGGGCCCCGGACGGGGCCAGCCGGTCGCTCGACGTCGATGACCTGCTGATCCCGCAGATCCGCTGGCACGTGTCGCTTGAAGAGGATTCCGAGGATCCTGTTATCGGCGCGTAACGCCGTTGCGGCCCAATTGGAGCCACCGGTCCCACGATGTGGGCGCCGCGGTCCGGGCCGATCGGGGAAGCCGCGTCGGGCCGGACCGGGTAAGGCTCAACCGAGCAGGGGACCCAGCCCGACGGTGAGGCCCGGGCGCCGCACGACGGAGCGCACGGCCAGCAGTACACCCGGCATGAACGACTTCCGGTCGAAGGAGTCGTGCCGGATGGTGAGGGTCTCGCCCGCGGCGCCGAACAGCACCTCCTGGTGGGCGACGAGCCCCGTGGCGCGCAGCGCGTGCACCCGGATGCCCTCGACGTCGGTGCCGCGGGCGCCGGCCATCTCGTCCTTGGTCGCGTCCGGGACCGCGCCCAGCCCCGCGGCCGCCCGGGCCTCGGCGATCACCTGCGCGGTGCGCAGCGCCGTGCCGCTCGGGGCGTCGATCTTGTTGGGGTGGTGCATCTCGACGATCTCGACCGACTCGAAGAACCGGGCGGCCCGGGCGGCGAACTCCATCATCAGCACCGCGCCGATCGCGAAGTTCGGGGCGATGATGACGCCGACGTCCGGCTTTTGGGCCAGCCAGCCGCGCACCTGGTCGAGCCGGGCCGTCGTGAAGCCCGAGGTGCCGACGACAACGTTGATGTTCTGGTCGATGCACCAGTGCACGTGGTCCATCACCACGTCGGGTGTGGTGAAGTCCACGACGACATCGGCGCCCGCGTCGGACACGTTGAACAGCCGGTCGCCGTCATCGAGCGTGGCGACGAGCTCCAGGTCGTCGCTCGCGTTGACGGCACCGCACACCTCGTTGCCCATGCGGCCTCGCGCGCCCAGCACGCCGACCCGGATCGGCTCCACCTCTGCACTCACGTCGCCCAACCTATCGGGTCGGGCGACGCGGTCAGCAGGGTGGTCAGCCCAGGGCGTCGGTGAACGCCCCGTCCTCGACGTCGCCGATCACCGCGAGCGACATCGGGCGGGTGAGCAGATCCTTCGCCGCCCACCGGACCTGCTCCGGGGTGACCTCGTCGACCCGGCGCAGTATCTCGTCGACGGAGAGCAGCTCGTCGTACAGCAACTCGCCCTTGCCCAGGCGGCTCATCCGCGACCCGGTGTCCTCCAGGCCGAGCACGACGGCGCCCTTGAGCATGCCCTTGCCGCGCTCGACCTCGGCGTCGGTGACGCCCTCGTCGGCCACCCGGGCGAGCTCGTCGCGGGTGATCGCGAGGACCTCCTCGACCTTGCCCGGGGCGCAGCCGGCGTAGACGCCGAAGAGGCCGGTGTCGCTGTACTGCGAGGTGAAGGAGTACACCGAGTACGCCAGCCCGCGCTGCTCGCGGATCTGCTGGAACAGCCGGCTGGACATGCCCCCGCCGAGCACGTTGTTGAGCGCGCCGACGGCGAAGCGGTCGTCGTGCTGGCGCGGGTAGCCGGTGCAGCCGAGCATCAGGTGCGCCTGCTCGGTGTCCTTGTTGCGCACCACGATCTGCCCGGAGCGGGTCGGCACCCGGGTGGTGCGGGAGCGTCGCGGTGCGGGCACGGCCGGCGTGTCGCCCCAGCCGGCCCCGGCGAACGCGGCGCGCACGGCCCGCACGACCTTGGCGTGGTCGAGGTTGCCGGCCGCGGAGACGACCATGGTCTCCGGCCGGTACCGCCGGCGGTAGAACCCGTCGATCTGCTTGCGGCTCAGCGCCGAGATGCTCGACACGGTGCCGGAGATCTGCCGGCCGAGCGGGTGGTGTCCGTACACCGCCTCGGTAAAGACGTCGTGGACCTCGTCGCCGGGCTCGTCGTCGTGCATGGCGATCTCCTCGAGGATCACGCCACGCTCGGTTTCCACGTCCGCCTCGGCCAGCACCGAGTCGGTGACGAGGTCGCAGACGACGTCGATGGCCAGCGGCAGGTCCGCGTCGAGCACCCGCGCGTAGTAGCACGTGTACTCCTTGGCGGTGAACGCGTTGGTCTCCCCGCCGACCGCTTCGATCTGCGAGGAGATGTCCAGCGCGGTGCGCCGCTTGGTGCCCTTGAACAGCAGGTGCTCAAGGAAGTGCGAGGCGCCCGACAGCGTGGGCGTCTCGTCCCGCGAACCGATGCCGACCCAGACGCCGAACGACACGCTGCGTGTCGCCGGGATGGACTCGGTCAGGATCCGCAGCCCGTTGGGCAGGACGGTGCGTCGCACCGTTCCGCCCAACGGGTCGTCGGACAGCGTCTGGGTCAGCGCTCGGCTTGCCATGGATCAGCTGTGCCGACTGCGCCGGCGACGGAACTCCCCGCCCTCGCCGCCCTCTTCCCCGGCGGGGGCGTCGGGGGCGGCCTCGTCTCCGGAGGACTGGCGCGGGGCGCGCTCGCCCCGGTCGCTACGCTCCCGGCGCGGGCCACGGTCGCCACGGTCGCCCCGGTCACGCGCGGGCGGGCGCTCGCCGCCCTCGGCCGGCGCCGCCGGCGCCTCGCCCTCGGCCAGCACCTTGTCGAGGTAGATCTTGCCGCGGTTGTCGATGTCCGCGATCTGTACCTCGACCTTGTCGCCGACGTTGAGGAAGTCCTCGACCTTCTCGACCCGCTTGCCGTTGCCCACCTTGGAGATGTGCAGCAGGCCGTCGCGGCCCGGCAGCAGCGAGATGAACGCGCCGAACGCGGCCGTCTTCACCACGGTGCCGAGGAACTTGTCGCCGACCTTCGGCATGGTCGGGTTGGCGATCGCGTTGATCCGCTCGACCGCGGCCTCGGCCGACGGGCCGTCGGTCGCGCCGACGTAGATCGTGCCGTCGTCCTCGATGCTGATCTCGGCGCCGGTCTCGTCCTGGATCGCGTTGATGGTCTGGCCCTTGGGGCCGATCACCATGCCGATCTTGTCGACCGGGATGCGGACCGTGGTGACCCGCGGCGCGTACTGGCTCATGCCGGCCGGCGACTCGATCGCCTCGGCCATCACGTCGAGGATGACGTACCGCGCGTCGTGGGCCTGCTGCAGGGCGCCGGCCAGCACGTCCGACGGGATGCCGTCGAGCTTGGTGTCCAGCTGCAGCGCGGTCACGAAGTCGCGGGTGCCGGCGACCTTGAAGTCCATGTCGCCGAACGCGTCCTCGGCGCCGAGGATGTCGGTCAGCGTCACGTACTGCGTCTTGCCGTCGACCTCGTCGGAGATCAGGCCCATCGCGATGCCCGCGACGGGCGCCTTCAGCGGCACGCCGGCCGACAGCAGGGCCATGGTCGAGGCGCAGACCGAACCCATGCTCGTCGAGCCGTTGGAGCCCAGCGCCTCCGACACCTGCCGGATCGCGTAGGGGAACTCCTCACGCGCCGGCAGCACCGGGATCAGGGCCCGCTCGGCGAGCGCGCCGTGGCCGATCTCGCGCCGCTTCGGCGCGCCGACCCGGCCGGTCTCGCCGGTGGAGTACGGCGGGAAGTTGTAGTTGTGCATGTAGCGCTTGGACTTCTCCGGCGCCAGCGTGTCGAGCGTCTGCTCCATGCGCAGCATGTTCAGCGTGGTGACGCCCAGGATCTGGGTCTCGCCGCGCTCGAACAGCGCCGAGCCGTGCACCCGGGGCAGGACCTGCACCTCGGCGGTCAGCGGCCGGATGTCGCGCGGGCCACGGCCGTCGATGCGGACCTGCTCGCGCAGCACACGGGCGCGAACCTCGTTCTTGGTCAGCGACCGCAGCGCGGCACCGATCTCCTTCTCGCGCCCATCGAACTGCCCGGCGAGCCGCTGGAACGCGGCCTCCTTGATCCGGTCGAGGGCCTCCTCGCGCTCCGCCTTCGAGGCGATGCGCAGGGCCTCGGCGACCTCGTCCTTGAGTGCTGTGGAGACGGCCTCGTAGGCGTCGGGCTGGTAGTCGAGGAAGACCGGGAACTCCTGCACCGGCTTCGCGGCCACCTGCGCCAGCTCGGCCTGCGCCCGGCACAGCTCGCGGATCGCTGGCTTGGACGCCTCCAGGCCGCCGGCGACGACCTCCTCGGTCGGCGCGGGCGCGCCACCGGCGACCAGGCCGACCGTGTGCTCGGTCGCCTCGGCCTCCACCATCATGATCGCCACATCGCCGTCGGGCAGGACCCGGCCGGCCACGACCATGTCGAAGGTGGCCCGGCCGAGCTCCTCGACGGTCGGGAACGCCACCCACTGGCCGTCGACGTGCGCCATGCGGGTCGCGCCGATCGGGCCGGAGAAGGGCAGGCCCGACAGCTTGGTCGACAACGACGCCGCGTTGATCGCCACGACGTCGTACGGGTGGGCCGGGTCCAGCGCGAGCACGGTCTCGACGACCTGGACCTCGTTGCGCAGGCCCTTGACGAAGCTCGGGCGCAGCGGACGGTCGATGAGCCGGCAGGTGAGGATCGCGTCCTCGCTGGGCCGGCCCTCGCGGCGGAAGAACGATCCGGGGATGCGCCCGGCCGCGTACATGCGCTCCTCGACGTCGACCGTCAGCGGGAAGAAGTCGAACTGGTCCTTGGGCTGTTTCCCGGCGGTGGTCGCGGACAGGACCACGGTCTCACCGAGCTGGGCGAGGGCGGAGCCCGCCGCCTGGCGCGCCAGGCGCCCGGTGGAGAACGTGATCTCCCGGGTGCCGAACGAGCCGTTGTCGATGACCGCGGTGCTGCTGTGAGTACCGAGAGTGTTCTGCTCGGTCATGTCGGTCTGTTGCTCCCTTTGGGTCGTGGGTCGCCCTCGGCGGAGCTGTCTGCGGCCGGTCTTCGATCGAAGCTCACGGGGCGTGGGCCCGGAAGCCACTACCGAGGACCGGTGCGCCGACCCGCTCGGCGGGGCGCTGCCATTTCAGTGTGTCACTACTCAACGGGGGAGCGGCGAATCCTCGCCACTCCCCCGCCGGTGCGTCGTTATCGCCGCAGGCCGAGCCGCTCGATCAGTGAGCGGTAGCGGGCGATGTCGCTGCGCTGCAGGTAGTTGAGCAAGCGGCGGCGACGGCCGACCAGCAGCAGCAGGCCGCGCCGGCTGTGGTGGTCGTGCTTGTGCTGCTTGAGGTGTTCGGTGAGGTCCGCGATCCGCTTCGTCAGCATCGCGACCTGGACCTCCGGCGAGCCGGTGTCACCCTCGACGGTCGCGTACTTCGAGATGATCTCGGTCTTCTGCGCAGAATCGAGCGCCATGTTCTCCCTTTACCGTGGATTCAATCGGTCGGCTCCCGCGGCGTCGTGCAGGCAGCCTGACCCTCGCCAGTCACCCGGCGTCAATCCCAGGCTAACAGACAGAGCTGTTCAGTCACGCATCGGACCGCCGGCCAGCGCCTCCCGCGCCTGCGCGACATCCTCCGTCATCTGCGCGATCAATGGCTCGACGTCCTGGTAGGTGCGCTGTTCGCGCAGCCGGTCGGCAAAGTCCAGCCTCACCCGTTCGCCGTACAGATCACCCTTGAAGTCCAGCACGAACGCCTCCACCCGCCGCTCCTTGCCGGAAAAGGTGGGGTTCGTCCCGATCGACACCGCCGCCGGGTGCCGCGCGCCGTCGCGGTCGCGGTTGAGCCACGCCGCGTAGATGCCGTCGGCGGGCACCGCCGCGTTGGCCGGGACCAGCAGGTTTGCCGTCGGAAAGCCCAGCTCGCGGCCGCGCTGGTCGCCGCGCACCACCACGCCCTCGAGGCGGTGCGGCCGCCCGAGCGCGCGGGCCGCCGCCACGACGTCCCCCGCGTCGACGCAGCTTCGGATGTACGTCGAGGAGAACACCGTCCCCTCGTCCGCCACCAGCGGCGCTCCCTCGACGGCGAAGCCGAAGGTCCGCCCGAGCCTGCGCAGCAGCTCGACGTCGCCGGCCTGCCGGTGGCCGAACCGGAAGTTCTCTCCCACCACGACCAGCGCGGTGTGCAGGTGCTCGACGAGCGCGTCGTGCACGAACTCCTCGGGCGTCAGCCGGGAGAACTCGGCAGTGAACGGAATGACGCACAGCACGTCGACGCCCAGCGCCTCGATCAGCTCCGCCTTGCGTCCCGGCTCGGTCAGCACCGCGGGGTGCGATCCGGGCCGCACCACCTCGGACGGGTGCGGGTCGAACGTGATGACGACCGACTGCACGCCGAGCTCCCCGGCCCGCTTCACCGCGTGGCCGATGATCTGCTGGTGTCCCCGGTGGACGCCGTCGAACACGCCGATCGTCGCGACCGCGCGCCCCCAACCGCCGGGCACCGACTCCGTTCCCCGCCACCGTTGCATGCCACCGAGCGTACTGCCTCGGCCCTGCCCGCCCGTTCGCCGGAGGCGGGTTTCGTCACGCGTCGTCACGGAACGAGGACGATCTCCGGACGGGCCTTGCCCTCTCGCTCGCGCACGATCGCCAGGACGGTGCCGTCGGGGGCGAAGACCGCGTACGGGTCCGGGATGCCGATCGGGGACAGGGGGCCGCCGTGCGATAGCGTCTTCGCCTCGTCGGCGGTGGCGTCACGGCGCGGGAAGCAGCGGTCCGCGGCGGCCGGCAGCGGGAGGGTCACCGGGTCCGGGCGCTGCGCGAGGTCTTCCAGCGTGGCCGCCTCGGCCAGGGTGAACGCGCCCACCGCGGTGCGGCGCAGCGCCGTCAGGTGGCCGCCGACGCCGAGCGCGGCGCCCAGGTCGCGGGCCAGGGCGCGGATGTACGTGCCGGACGAGCAGGCCACGTCCACGTCCAGGTCGATATACGCGCCCGCGCGGCGGGTCGCCAGGACGTCCAGGCGCGAGACGGTGACCGGGCGGGCGGCGAGCTGGACCTCCTCGCCGGAGCGGACACGGTGGTACGAGCGCACGCCGTTGACCTTGATGGCCGAGACGGCGCTCGGGACCTGCAGAATGTCGCCGCGCAGCGGGGCCACCGCCGCGGCGATCGACGCGTCGGTGACGGCGGACGCGTCCGCGCGCGCGACGACCTCGCCCTCGGCGTCGTCGGTGACGGTCGACTCGCCCAAGCGGATCGTGGCCGTGTACTGCTTGGTGCTGCCGATCACGTACGTCAGCAGCCGCGTCGCCTTCTCCACGCCGATGATGAGCACGCCGGTGGCCATCGGGTCGAGGGTGCCACCGTGCCCGACCCGGCGCGTCCGCGCGATGCGGCGCATGCGCGACACCACGTCGTGCGACGTCATGCCGCCGGGCTTGTCGACGACGACGAGGCCGCCCTGGATCGCCGCCTTCTGTGCCATGCGCGACACCTTAGCGTCCGGGCCGGACCGCCTTCACGCTCCCAGGCGGGCCGGGTTGCGAGGGCGGGCCGGGTTGCGAGGGCGGGCCGGGTTGAAGCACGGGTGCTCATCGCACGGCGCCGGTGACCGCCCAGCCGTCTCCGGTGAGGCGATACAGCAGGCCGGCCAGGCGCAGTGCGATGAAGAGCGTCAGGGCGGCCCAGACGCCGCTCAGGCCGAAGTCGAGCAGGTACGCCAGCCAAATGCCGGGCAGGAAGCCGCCGAGGGCGGCGACCAGCGTGAGGTTGCGCAGGTAGCGCACGTCCCCGGCGCCGAGGAACACCCCGTCGAGGGCGAAGACGACGCCGGCCGCGGGCATCATCGCGACGAAGAACCACCAGACGTGGCGGGCCTGGGTGTACACCTCCGCGTCCGCGCCGAACCACGGGCGGACGCTGAACAGGGCCGCGGCCACGAGCGCCGCGAACGCCACACCGGCGACGAGGCCCGCGACCGTGATGCGGCGGGCGAGGTGGCGGGCCTCCGCCACGCGTTCACCCCCGAGCGCCGCACCGACGAGCGACTGCGCGGCGATGGCGATCGCATCGAGCGCCATGGAGGTGAAGAAGAACAACTGGATCGCGATCTGGTGTGCGGCGAGGGAGGCCTCGCCGAAACGCGCGACGACCGCGGAGGCGGACAGGAAGCAGGCCTGGAGGGCCGCGCCGCGCAGCAGCAGGTCGCGCCCGAGCGCGAGCTGACGGCCGATGACCGCGGGCTGGGGCCGCAGCGACACCCCCTCGGTGGCCAGCGCGCGGACGAACAGCACGCCGACGACGGTCTGCGCGGTCACGTTCGCCACCGCGGAACCGGCCAGGCCGAGACCCGCCGGGTACACCAGCAGCGGGCACAGCATGGCCGAGAGCACATTTGCGGCGAGCACGTAGTACAGCGGGCGACGGGTGTCCTGCACGCCGCGCATCCAGCCGTGGCCGGCGGTGGCGAGCATGAGCCCGGGCGCGCCGAGCGCGGCGATACGCAGCCAGCCCTCGGCGTTGTCGGCGACGTCGCCCGCACCGCCCGCGAGGAGGCGGGTGAGCGGCCCGGCGACGACCTCGATCACAAGCAGGATGACCAGCCCACCGCCCAGGGCGAGCCAGGACGCCTGGACGCCCTCCTCGACGGCGGCGGCGCGCTGTCCGGCGCCGAAGCGGCGGGCGGCGCGCCCCGTGGTCCCGTATGCCAGGACGGTCCCCAGCCACACCGCGAACGTCATGACGGTGCCGCCGAGGGCCAGGCCGGCAAGCTGGGTGCGCCCGAGATGGCCGACTACAGCGGTGTCCACGAGCACGTATAAGGGCTCGGCCGCGAGCACCACGAGCGCCGGGATCGCCAGCGTGGCGACGCGGCGCATCGTGGAGTTCTGATCTACCGTCATCCGGTCATCGTAAGGCGCGCTTCCCCGATGATCACTTACCGGCACAACCTCCGGGAAGCCGTGACGTCAACGCGGGGCGTCCCGGCTTCCCGAAGCTTGTGTCGATGCAGCGGATCAGCCGCGGCGGTCCATCGACATCTGCAGGGCGGCGCGGGCGCGCTCACGGGTGTCGGTGGCCGGCTCCTGCGGCTTGGGCTGGGGCTTCTGCTGGTCAGCCATGACACTGGTCTCCTCTGTCGCATGGCGCTGATGGTCGTTGCGTGTCGGGTCGCGCCGGGATCACCGGTGGACGCGCGCAACGCACGGCAAGGAGACCGACATGGGTGGTGTCGGCCTGTTCACACAGGTTGCCGCGCACGTGGTTCCTCACTTCCGGCGGCGAGTCGGATCGGCCGTTCACCCGCCACCGGCGTCCGCTGTCAGAAGCGGGCACCCCGGGGCGGGCAGCGAAGAATTCGTACTGTGCGCATGCCGACTAAGTTATCGTTAAGTTCCAGCATGTGCGAAGATATCCCAAAATCTGGAACGACTGTCGCGCACCCGTCACGATCAATTTCCCTGCTCAGCCGGGTGCCAGCGCGTCATCAGGCCGCCGCACGGACGCGTCATCGGGCCGCCACGCGGATGCGGCGCGGGCAGCGGCATCCGAGGATCGTCGCAGGGGCCGAGGCGGCCGCAGGCGCGAAGACCTCAGGAGCACCTCGTTCGCGCGGGGGCGCGGACGGGGCGGCTGCGGGGTGGGCCTGCGCCCGCAAGGGGCTGGCGCGGACGCGTCCGCCACGGCGTGGGATCCAGGCGTGCGGAGCGCGGCCCGGACGCGAAGCGGATTTCAGCGCGCCAGGAAGTGCCAGCCGAGCCACCACCAGAAGCCGAACATCGCGATGCGGCCGACGGGCAGCGGCCCGATGCGGTACCGCATGACGACGCCGCACACGTCGCCGATGCTCGGTACGCGCGACCCCTCACGGTGGGCCGCGATCTCGACCGCGGCGAAGAGCCCCAGCGCGACGCTGAACAGCGCGGCGACGAGCAGTTGACCGCCGCTCATCGGCGCACCAGCGCCCAGAAGGACCACAACCAGCCGAAGTACGCGGCCGCGCGGGCCCAGTAGTGCTCCAGCAACGGGTCCGCGATGCGGGACAGCGTCGGGTACGCGTCCGAGCCGTTGAGGAACGTCGCACCCTCGACGACGCCGAATAGCAGCAGTGGCAGCAGCCACCACGCGGCCTGGCGCGGGAGCCGCGCGGGCACGGGGCGGCGCGGGAGCGCGGCCGACATGCCGAGACAGAACAGTGCGCCGCCGGCGCCGAGCACCAGCAGGTTGGCGCGGAGGGTGAACGACGGGAGGGCTCCGCCAAACAGTGAGATCAGGGCGAACACGGGAGTGAGGACAACCGGCCGGGCCCAGACCCGGTCGACCTCCGCGGCGAGCTCGGGTCGGTCCATTTGTCGATTGTCACCGCACTGGATACCGGCTGGCCAGCCGTTATAGCCCGGAGATTCCCCCGGGGTTGCCCCTGACACGAGCCGGGGTCCGCGCGGGAGCAGGCGACAGCACGCGGATGCCGCCAACACGGAGCGCACCCCAGCGCAAGCCCGGCAGCGCCCGGTAGCGCGTCAATGCCCGGCAACGCACGGCAGCGCGGCAACCTCCGACAGCGCGCGGGAGCGCGATGCGGACCTCAACGTCGCGCCGAGGTTCGTGAGAACACGGGTGGCGGGGCGCGGACGCCGCCGAGTCAGTCCTGCCCGGCGCCGGAGGCCCGCGCGGGAGCCGGCAGCAGGGCCCGGATGGCGGCGATGACGTCCGCCACGGTACCGCCGGCGCTGAAGCCGGCCGCGAACCGATGCCCGCCGCCGCCCAGCGCGACCGCGACCGCGCTGACGTCGACCGCGCCCTTGCTGCGCAGCGACACCGACCACTCCCCCGCGCGGACGGGCTTGACGACGCAGGCGACGTCCGCCTCGGCGACACTGCGCACGGTGTCGATGAGCGCCTCGACCGCGGACGGCGGCTGGTCGTGCGCAGCGAGGTCGGCGAGCGTCAGGTACGTCCAGGCGAACCCGAGCCCGCCCGCGCCCTCGCGCTCGAGCACGGTGCGCGCGAGAGCCACGCCGAACAGTCGCAGGGCGCCGATCGGCCGCGTGTCGAACAGTCGCCGCGAGATCTCGCCTACCGGTATCCCGGTCGCGATCAACCGCGCGGCGAGTTCGTGCACCGCCGGCGTCGTCGAGGCGAACTTGAACGAGCCGGTGTCCGTGGCCAGCGCCACATAGAGGCACTCGGCGATTTCCGGATCCAGCGGTACGTCAAGGCGCCGCAACAGCCCGTCCGACAGCACGGATGTCGCGGCCGCCGAGGGATCGACGAGGTTGATGCGGCCGAAGCCGGGGTTGGACGCGTGGTGGTCAAGGACGATGCCGACCGGCGCCGCGCGGAGACGATCGGCGAGCCCGCCGAGCCGCTCGATGCTCGCCACGTCGAAGACCAGCATCGCGTCCGGCGCGGGGTCGGCGTCCTCCTCCGCGACGAGCAGCCCGGCGCCCGGCAGCGTGTCGAACGGTGCGGGCAGCCGCATCGGGCTGGGGAACGTCGCCGCGAGGTGCCCGATGCCGAGCTTCCCCGCGACGCGCCGCAGCCCGAGCGCGAAGCCGAGCATGCTGCCGAGGGCGTCGCCGTCGGGGTTCACGTGGCAGGCGAGAAGCACCCGCGCTCCGCTCGGTAGCCCGCGCAGGGCCGCGACGGCCGCGTCCCACTCGGCCTCGGCGGGCCGCTGCCCGCCCGCGCCCGCGCGGACGCTTGGGTCTCCCTGTAGCGCGTCCGCGTGGGCGTGTTTCGGGGCAGCCGCGCGGACGGGGTCCGGGGCGGGCGCTTCCCCTGCCGGGCGGCCGGGGAAGGTGTCGAGTTCGGGGCCCGCGCCCGGCACGTTTCCGGGCGCGAGCCCGGTCACCGCCGGTCCTGGCCGACGACCACCTCGTCGTCGGCGCCGTCGGCTCCCAGGTCGTCGACGACGCCGTGCGCCTCGTCATCCAGCTTGTACGGCTGTGAATCGCCCGCGTAGTGCGCGCCGGCCGCGAGGCGCTGGACCTCCGCGTCGGCGTTGCGCGCGCTGGCGAGCAGCTCGTCGATGTGCTTGGCGTGCTCGGACACGTCGTCGTGCACGAACGCGAGGCTCGGAGAGTGACGCAGGCCGAGAGCCTTACCGACGGTCGAGCGCAGAAGGCCCTTGGCGCTCTCCAGGGCAGCCGCGGTGCCGGCCTGCGCCGCCGCGTCGCCGAGCACGGTGTAGAACACGGTCGCCTCGCGCAGGTCGGCCGTGATCCGCGCGTCGGTGATCGTGATCATGCCCAGCCGGGGGTCCTTGATCTGCGTCCGTACCACCGATGCGACCAGTTCGCGCACACGCTCGGCGTGCCGCCGCACCTTCGCCGGATCCGTCATCTCGAACACCTCCGCAGCCAAACGGCCAACCGGTGACCTCGCGGCCAGCCGGGACCTGAAGATCTGACCAACGCCTTGACAGTACCCGCGCCCCGCCGGTGGGACCGCGTTGAGAAGTCAGGTTTACTCGTCGTCGTCGCCATGCAACCGGCGGCGCACGGAGAGCAGTTCAATCTCGGGACGCCCGGCGACCGCGCGTTCGCAGGTGTCGAGCACCTCGCGCACGTGTCCCGGCTCGGCGGCGACGACGGCGACGCCCACCTCGGCCCGCCCGGTCAGATCCAGGGCCCCGACCTCGGCGACGGAGACCTCGAACTTTCGCAGGTGCGCGATGAGCGGCCGCACGTACGAGCGCTTGGCCTTGAGCGATCGCGAGTCATCGGGCAGGAGTAGGTCGAAGACCGCGGTTCCGGTGTACACGGCGCAAGATCTTATCCCGCTCGCCCCGCTTTCCGCGTCGGATTTACCCCGCCGCTTCGAGCCGCTCATGGTGTGGGAGATATCCGAAATATCACAACGAAGCCCGGGAGGGGGCGCAACGCAGAGGAAACGACACCCCAACGGCCGGAGCGGGCCGAGGACCGTACGAGCGAATCAGGCGACCGGGAGCGGGCCCTGCCGGCGGGGCTCGGCGGCGCCCGCGCTGCCGCCACGACCGCGGTACACGTACAGCGAGTGGGAGGCCACCGCGTCCAGGGCGGCCACGACCGCCGGAAGCCGCCGGAAGCGCTGCAGGTCGTCCGCGTCGACGAAACCGATCTCGAAGACGACGCCGAGGTCCTCGGAGCGCCAGGACCAGTCGCGGGCTCCGTGCGTCACCGTGGACTCGATGAGGGCGGCGCTGTGGGCGTCGCGCCACTGCCGCGCCGGGTATTCACCGTCGCGAACCTCGATCGACCACCAGGACAGCTCCACGATGTGAGCGACGTTACGCCCGCCGGACCATCCCGTGGAGCGGATCGGCATGCCAAAAGGGGCCGTGGATCGGTGATCCACGGCCCCTTCTCAAGGCGTCAGGCGCGCGGCTTCTCCCGCAACTCCCACGTCTCGATGACATCGCCAACCTGGATGTCGTTGTACGAACCGAGCGTGATACCGCACTCGAAGCCCTCGCGGACCTCGGTCGCGTCGTCCTTGAAGCGGCGCAAACCGGCGATCGTGAGGTTTTCGGACACGACCGCGCCGTCGCGGATCAGGCGCGCCTTGCTGTTGCGCCGGATCAGGCCGGTGCGGACGATGCTGCCCGCGATGTTGCCGAAGCGCGACGAGCGGAAGACCTCGCGGATCTCCGCCTGGCCGAGCTCGACCTCCTCGTAGACCGGCTTGAGCAGGCCCTTGAGCGACGACTCGATGTCCTCGATGGCCTGGTAGATGACGGTGTAGTACCGAATCTCCACGCCTTCGCGGTCGGCCATGTCGCGCGTGCGGCCCTCGGCCCGCACGTTGAACCCGATGATGATCGCGTCCGAAGCGCTGGCCAGGTTGACGTCGTCCTGCGTGACCGCACCGACACCACGGTGGATGATCCGCAGCTGGACCTCGTCGGAGACGACGATCTTGACCAGCGCGTCCTCGAGCGCCTCGACCGAGCCCGAGCCGTCACCCTTGAGGATGAGGTTGAGCGTGGTCTTCTCGCCCTGCTTGAGCTGGTCGAACAGCGTCTCCAGGGTGACCCGGCCGGTGCGCGCCGCCATCTCGGCCGCGCGACGGCGGGCCTGCCGCTGCTCGGCGATCTGGCGCGCGGTGCGGTCGTCGTCGGCGGCGAGGAACGTGTCGCCGGCGCCGGGCACCGAGGTCAGGCCGAGCACGAGGACCGGACGGGCCGGACCCGCGTGCGGCACGGGCTTGCCGTTCTCGTCGAGCATCGCGCGGACGCGGCCGTAGGCACGACCGGCGACGATCGAGTCACCGATGTTGAGCGTGCCCTTCTCCACCAGGACGGTGGCGACCGGGCCGCGGCCGCGGTCGAGGTGCGACTCGATCGCGATGCCCTGGGCCGGTCCGTCGACGGGCGCGCGCAGGTCGAGCGCGGCGTCGGCGGTAAGCAGCACGGCCTCGAGGAGTCCGTCGATGTTGATCCGGCTCTTCGCCGAGATGTCGACGAACATCGTCTCGCCGCCGTACTCCTCGGCGACCAGCCCGTACTGCGTGAGCTCCTGCCGCACCTTGGCCGGGTTGGCCTCGGGCTTGTCGATCTTGTTCACCGCGACCACGATCGGCACCTCGGCCGCCTGGGCGTGGTTGAGCGCCTCGATCGTCTGGGGCATCACGCCGTCGTCGGCCGCGACCACCAGCACCACGATGTCCGTGGCCTGCGCACCACGGGCACGCATGGCGGTGAACGCCTCGTGACCCGGGGTGTCGATGAAGGTGATCGCGCGGTCCTCGTCCTCGTGCTCGACGCGGACCTGGTAGGCGCCGATGTGCTGGGTGATGCCGCCGGCCTCGCCCGCCGCGACGTTCGTCTGGCGGATCGCGTCGAGCAGCTTCGTCTTACCGTGGTCGACGTGACCCATGACGGTCACCACCGGCGGCCGGATGACCAGGCGCTCCTCATCGACCTCGGCGTCGAGGTCGATGTCGAAGCGGGCCAGCAGCTCGCGGTCCTCGTCCTCGGGGCTGACGATCTGCACGTCGAAGCCGAGGTGCTCACCGAGCAGCTGCAGCGTCTCGTTGGTGCACGACTGGGTGGCCGTCACCATCTCGCCCAGGTTGAACATCTCCTGGACGAGCGAGCCCGGGTTGGCGTTGATCCGGTCGGCGAAGTCCGACAGCGACGCACCCTGCGGCAGGCGGATCGCCTGACCCTGCCCGCGCGGGGCGCCCGAGCCCATGGTGGGCGCGGAGAGGTTGTCGAACTCCTGTCTGCGCTGCTTCTTGGACTTGCGCCCGCGCGTCGGCCGGCCACCCGGACGCCCGAAGGCACCCGCGGCGCCGCCGCCACGACCGCGACCGCCCGCGCCACCGCCCGGGCGACCGGCGCCGCCGGCACCCGCGCCGGGCGCGCCGCCGCCACCACCGGGACCGCCACGGAAGCCGCCGCCACCGCCACCGCCACCAGGGCCGCCACGGAAGCCGCCACCGCCACCGCCGCCACCACCGGGGCCGCCACGGAAGCCGCCGCCACCGCCACCGCCGGGGCCGCCGGGACGGCCTGCGCCGCCACCGGGGCCGCCGCGGAAGCCGCCGCCGGCACCGCCCGGACGACCGGGACGGTCACCGCCGGGGCCGGCGGGACGACCGGGCCGCTGGCTCGGCATCTGCGACGGGTTGGGCCGGGGGCCGCCCATCGAGGCCGGGTTGGGCCGCGGGGGCATCGAGGACGGGTTGGGCCGCGGAATGTTGCCCGGCGACGGCGGGCGCGGAGTCGCGCCGCCGGAGACGCCGAACGGGTTGTTGCCCGGGGACCGGGCCGGCGGCCGGGCGCCGCCGGGACGCGGGCCCTGGCCGGGTCGCGGCGCGGACGGGGTCGCCGCACCGCCCCCGGACGGGCCGGGGGTCGGGCCCGGGCGTGGCCCGGGCGTGGGTGTGGGGGCGCCACCGCCGGGCGGCTGCGGCGCGTCGCGCCGGGTGTTCTCACGCTGACGGGCCTGCTGGGCGGCCTTCATGGTCGCTTCCTGCTCAGCCTTCAGCGCGGCGGCGCGCTGCTCGGCGGCCGCCACCTCGATGTCGTGCGCGCTCGTCGGCCGTACCGCGGGCGGCGGGGTCGGACGCGGCGGGCCGGGCACGGGGCCACGGCCGCCCCCGCCTCCGGAACCACCTGGTCCGCCGCTCGTCGGCGGCTGAGGCCGCTTCGGGGGCGCGAAGGGCTTGACTGCCGGGGACGGCGTCGGGCGCGGAGCCGTCGGAACGGGCGCCGATGGTGCCGACGCGGCCGGCGCAGGAGGCGCGGAGGGCGCTGGGGCGGAGCCTCCACCGTTTTCGAAGCTCGCACGCAGCCGGCGCGCCACCGGCGCTTCGACCGTGCTGGATGCGGACTTCACGTACTCGCCGAGCTCCTGCAGCTTCGCGAGTACGGTCTTGCTTTCGACCCCGAGCTCTTTCGCCAGCTCGTGTACGCGGGCCTTGCCTGCCACTACACTCCTCACCTCGAGGCCGGGCGGCAAGTTCCGCTCCGACCTCACTCGTGCACTTGAAGCCTGGTCATCTCAGGGACTTCATCGTGTGCTCATGTCCGTCGTCCTACCTTGCGTGATCCGGGTGGGGCGTCGCGCTCCCACCACCGGCGGTTCCGGTCACTGCGTATGCTCCGGCTCCGTCACCGTCGCCGAGGCGACGGCTTCGGCCAGCGGACCGGTGTCGAAGACCCCGGTGAGACGTAGAGCCCGCCCGAAGGCGCGCCTGCGCTCCGCTAGCGCGAGGCAAGCCGGATCAGGATGCAAGTGTGCTCCCCGACCCGGCCGTCTGCGAGCCGGATCGGGGACAGCCCTGAACTGGCCAGGGCCGCACTCGATCGCGACAAATCGCAGCAACTCGGAGGATGACGCACGCTTCCGGCATCCAATACAGGTGCGAACCGGCGCAGCCGGAGTCGCGGGCATGCCAGCCGGGGGCGTGCGACGTACCGTCAAGAAGTCTACCCTGCACTTTCGGCGCGCGCCGCGCCCGGTCCGGTGACGTGATCGACGTTGCCGTCCGCGGCGTTGTCCGGTCTGATATCGATCCGCCATCCGGTGAGCCTCGCGGCGAGGCGCGCGTTCTGGCCCTCTCTGCCGATGGCCAGGGAAAGCTGGAAGTCCGGGACGGTCACCCGGGCGGCCCGGTTGGCCGCGTCGACGACCTCCACGTTGAGCGCTTTCGCGGGAGAAAGGGCATTTCCCACAAATTGCGCGGGGTCCTCCGACCAGTCGATGATGTCGATCTTTTCGCCGTGCAGTTCGCTCATGACGGCGCGGACCCGCTGGCCCATCGGGCCGATGCAGGCCCCCTTCGCGTTCACCCCCGAGACGGTCGAACGCACCGCGATCTTGGTGCGGTGGCCTGCCTCCCGGGCGATGGCCGCGATTTCCACGGTACCGTCGGCGATCTCCGGCACCTCGAGCGCGAACAGCCGCTTCACCAGGTTGGGGTGCGAGCGCGACAGCGTGACCTGCGGCCCGCGGAAGCCCTTGGCCACGTGGACGACGATGGCCTTGATCCGCTGGCCGTGCTCGTAGCGCTCGCCGGGCACCTGCTCGGCCGCGGGCAGCATGCCCTCGATCTTGCCGAGGTCGATGGTGACGATGCCCTTCTCGGAGCGCGCCTCGTGCGCCTGGATCACGCCGGTGACCAGGTCACCGTCGCGGCCGACGTATTCGCCGAAATGCGCCTCGTCGGTCGCCTCGCGCAGCCGCTGCAGGATGACCTGCTTGGCCGTCATCGCCGCGATCCGGCCGAAGTCGTGCGGGGTGTCGTCGTATTCGCGCACGATGGCGCCGTCCTCGTTGAGATCCTGGGCGAGCACGGACGCCGCGCCCGTACGCCGGTCGATCTCGACCCGCGCGTGCGGGTTGGCCCCCTCGGTGTGCCGATACGCCGTGAGCAGCGCCGTCTCGATCGCCGCGAGGATGGTCTCGAACGGGATCTCGCGCTCGCGCTCCAGTGCGCGGAGGGCCGCAAGGTCGATGTTCACTCCCCGTCCTCCCCTTCCTCGTCATCTTCGTCATCGATTTCTTCATCATCCGGGTCAGGCAGTTCGGCGAGGCGCTTGAGCTCGATCTGGACCCGGCCCGGGCCGAGCTCGCCGTACGCGTGGGTCTGCCGGTCGCCGTCGACGTCGACGTCGAGGGTCACCCCGGCGTCGTCGGTCGAGACCACCCGCCCGGTCACCTCGCGCCCGGCGATCCTCACCTTGACCAGCCGGGTGCGGTTGCGCCGCCAGTGCCGCGGCAGCGTCAGCGGCCGGCTGACACCAGGCGAGCCGACCTCCAGCTCGTACTCGCCTGCGATCAGCTCCTCGCCGCCGGCTTCGGCCGTATCGAGTGCGGTGGAGATGCCACGGGAGAGCTCGGCCGCGGCGTCGAGGTCGACACCGTGATCGCTGTCGACCGCGATGCGCACCAGATGCCGCCGCCCGACGCGGGTGACGGTGAGGTCCTCGAGGTCGTAGCCACCCTGCGTGACGACCGGTTCAACCACCGCGAGGAGGCGTTGTCGATGCTGTTGCGCCATAGATCGACACCCCTCCGTCGGGCACCCGCACGGGCGCACGGTTCAGCGCCGCCTGCGTCACAACGCGCGGGCGGCTCGTGCAGAGCGTAACGCGACGTGACTCGGGACGTCTTGTCGGCGCTCCGAAGGCCACCCGGCCGCGCCCGCGCGCAGCCTCTGGCGGCGCGTTCGCCGGAGACCGCGGCCGCACGGCGGGCGGGTGAGGGAGCACCTCACCGAGGGCGGGTGCACCAAGAATCGCCCGGATGGTGTTCACTAAGCGCGTGCTGATCCGCCGACGCGCTCTGCTCGCCGCCGCCGTGGTGACAACGACCGGCTCGGTGGCGGGCTGTGACCCGTTCGGCCGCAAGCAGGAACCGCAGTGGAGCCCGGCACCAGACGTACTGCTGCCGTTGCTGACCCGGACCGTCGCGCTGCGCGACCGTTACGCGGAGGTCCTCAGGTCGTTTCCGGCTCTCCAGGACCGCATCGGCCCGCTCAAGGACGACCACAGTCAGCACGTGATCGCGCTCGCCCGGGAGATCGGCCTGCCGGAGGCCGGGCCGTTCCCGGCCCCGAGCGACTCCGCCGGGGCCGGCGCGGCACCGTCCGCGACGTCCACGGCGGTGCCGACCGAGCAGAACGCGGCCCTGTCGGACCTGGCCGCACTGGAGAAGGCGGCCCGCCAGGAGGCGGAGGCAGCGTGCCTGGCCGCGCCGTCCTACCGCGCGGCCCTGCTCGGCTCGATCGCCGCGTGCCGCGCGGGACATCAGGAGGTGCTGACGTGACCCCGGCCGACGAGCGGCTCGTGGCGGCGCTGCAGGCCGAGCACGCGGCCATCTACGGCTACGGCGTGCTGGGGCCGAAGCTCGACAGCACGGCCCTCACCCAGGCGCACAACGCCGACAACGCCCATCGGGCGCGCCGCGACGCGCTGATCGTGCGGCTCCACTCGGCTGGAGTGACGCCGCCGCCGACCGCCGCGAGCTACCAGTTGCCCTTTGCGGTCGCCGACCGCGCCTCCGCGCTGAAGCTGGCGGCACTGCTTGAGGACCGCACGGCGGCGCAGTGGCGTCTCGCGCTGCCGGACACCGACGGCGACGTCCGCAAGATCGTGCTGGACGCGCTCGTCGACTGCACGACGCGCGCCGTGGGGTTCCGCAAGGCGGGCGGTCTGACCCCGCTTGTGCCGACATTTCCCGGCAAAACGACATAAGTTGGGGCAAACCTGTCATGCCCGGGGCAAAGCGGGTGTGGCGGCGATACTCCCGAAAGCGTGCCACAGCAAGGCGGCGTCACCCCATCGAGCTGTCCGCTCCGCGACGATCGTTGCATCACGCCACGAGCGTCTAGACGAGAGGAGGACCCGACATGCGCCGCACCGCGTGGGCCGGTCCGACGATGCACCCGCGTCGTTAACGAATATGCCGTCTCGTGAGCCTGCCGTCTCGGGGAACACCACCCCCGAGACGGGTCAGGCCACGCGGGACCCAGGCCACCACACCGTTGGCCTCCGGCGATCAGCGCGCCGCCGGATGGCTCACGGCAGGGTCAGGATCTCGTAACCGTCCTCGGTCACCAGGATCGTGTGCTCGAACTGAGCCGTCCACTTGCGGTCCTTGGTGACGACGGTCCAGCCGTCCTTCCAGATGTCGTACTCGTGGGTGCCCAGCGTGATCATCGGCTCGATGGTGAACGTCATCCCCGGCTCCATGATCGTGGTCAGCCGCGGGTTGTCGTAGTGGGGCACGTAGAGCCCGGTGTGGAACACCTCGTTGATGCCGTGCCCGGTGAAGTCGCGTACGACGCCGTACTGGAAGCGCTTGGCATACGCCTCGATGACCCGGCCGATCGCGTTGAGCGGGCGCCCGGGCGCGACCGCGCGGATGCCCCGCATCATCGCCTCACGGGTGCGCTCGACGAGCAGCCGGTCCTCCTCCGCGACGTTGCCGACGCAGAACGTCTGGTTGGTGTCGCCGTGCACGCCGCCGATGAACGCGGTCACGTCGACGTTGAGGATGTCGCCGTCCTCGATCACGGTGGAGTCCGGGATGCCGTGGCAGATCACCTCGTTGAGCGAGGTGCAGCACGACTTCGGGAAGCCCTTGTACCCGAGCGTCGACGGGTAGGCGCCGTGATCGCACAGGAATTCGTGCACGACGCGGTCGACCTCGTCGGTCGTCACGCCCGGCTGCGCGTGCTCGCCGGCGAGCGCGGTCGCCTGCGCCGCCAGCTTGCCCGCGACCCGCATCCGCTCGATGATCTCGGGCGGCTGCACGTCGGACCCGCGGTGCTTGGCCGGCGCCCGCTTGCCGACATACTCGGGGCGCACGATGTCGGCGGGGACGTGACGCCAGGGACTCTGCGTGCCGGGGGCGAGCGGTGCGCGAACCTTCATGGCCAGAAGCCTAACGCGCATCAACTCCGGCCCGTCCGGGTAGCCACCCAGGCATGATCGACGACGACCGTGACCGCGCTGCTCCCTGAGCCGACAACCCGCGCGGGCCGAGGCCTGTCCTGCGGACCCGTGAGCCGCGTCCGGGGCGCTGCGAGGACCACCCCCGGACGATCGCCAAGCCGGTTCGGACACCAAACCGGACAGCGCCGTGTGTCGGTCAGGCCTCCTCGGCGAGCAGCTCCTCGACCGCGACCACCCGGGTTTCGACGTAGCGGACGCCTTCCAGCCGGTACATATAGACGACGTAGCCGGCCTGCACGGCAACCTTTCCCATTGCGCGAGGTTACCATGGATTATGGCCGTGTGGCCATATTCTCCCGGCGGGCGCGCGCTACCTTCACGAACGCGGCGAACAGGCGGAAGTCGGTGGTGTCCTCCGGGTGCCACTGGACACCCACGGCGAAGGTCTTCGACGGGTCCTCGACGACCTCGATGAGGTTGTCCTCCGGGCACCAGCCGGTCGGGACGAGCCGGCCGGGGTCGGCGCAGCCCTGGTGGTGGAACGAGTTGACGATCACCGCGTCGCCGAGGATCGCGGCCGCGCGGGAGCCGCGCGAGAGGCGTACCGGGTGCTCGCCGAACTTCGGGCCGCTCACCGGGCGGTGGTTGTGGTGGCCGAGGACGTCGGGCAGGTGCTGATGCAGGCGGCCGCCGTACGCGACACACATGAGCTGCATGCCGCGGCAGATGCCGAACAGGGGCAGGTCGGCGTCGAGCGCGGCCCGCATGAGCAGCAGCTCGGCGGCGTCCCGCTCCGGCTTGACCTTGGTGGTGGCGTGCGGGGGCTCTCCGTACAGGTCCGGATTCACGTCCGAGCCGCCGGTGAACATGATGCCGTCGAGGCCCTCGAGCACGTCGACGTCGGGATCGTCGGGGGTGATGAGGACCGCCCGGCCGCCCGAGCTGTGCACCGCGTGCACGTAGGACAGCGGCAGCACCGCGGAGAAGGTGTCGTTGAGGCCGAAGCGGGTTTCCTCGGCGTACGTGGTCAGGCCGATGACCGGTCGCGACATGACCTCAACTTAGCCCTCTCGGGGTGAGGTTGTGCAGGACGTCCAGGGCGCGTTCCTCCGCGGCGGCCGGGTCGGCGTCCGGCCCGGCGATCCGGGGTCCCGGTTGCGGTCGTGCCTGCGGTCGGGCTCGAACTTCAGATCGCGGCGACGAGCGCGGCGAAGGGCCGCACGTCGCCCGCCTCCTCCGGGTGCCACTGCACGCCGAGCACGAACCGGCGCCCGGGATCCTCGAGGGCCTCGACGACGTCGTCATCGGCCCAGCCGGTGACGGTGAGCGTGCCCGGCTTGTCGACGGCCTGATGGTGGTACGAGTTCACCTCGGCGGTGGGGCCGAACAGGGCGGCGGCGCGGGAGCCGGGCGCGAACCGCGCCCTGTGCACCCCGTAGACGCCGGGCGCCGGCTGGTGGCGCTCGTCACCGAGCAGGTCGGGCAGGTGCTGCACGAGCGTGCCGCCGCCAGCGACCGCGAGCAGCTGCATGCCGCGGCACACGCCGAGGACCGGCAGGTCGGCGTCGAGGGCCGCGGCGAGGACCGTCAGCTCACCGGCGTCGCGGTCGGGGCGCATCTTCGTGGTGGGGTGCGCGACCGCGCCGTAGCGGGCCGGCCCGATGTCGGCGCCGCCCGCCAGGACGAGCCCGTCGAGCCGGCCGACGAGCGCGGCCGCGTCCGCGGGGCCGCCGAGGTCGTCCGGTGGGAGCACGACGGGGCGCGCGCCGGCCTCGCGCACCATCCGCACGTACGCCTCGGGAATCAGCACGGCTCGGGTGTCCCACACGCCCCACCGCGCCGGCTCGGCGTAGGCGGTGATCCCGACCAGGGGCCTCGTCACGAGATCCGGCCTGGCTACAGCGGCGTGACGTAGGCGCCGGTGATGCCGCCGTCCACCAGGAAGGTCGAGGCGGTGATGAACGACGCGTCGTCGCTGGCCAGGAACGCCACCGCGCCCGCGATCTCCTCCGGGGTGCCGAAGCGGCCCATCGGCACGTGGACCAGGCGGCGCTGGGCGCGTTCCGGGTCCTTGGCGAAGAGCTCCATGAGCAGCGGGGTGGCGATCGGGCCGGGGCACAGCGCGTTGACCCGCACGCCCTGCCGCGCGAACTGCACGCCGAGCTCGCGGGTCATCGACAGCACCGCACCCTTGGACGCGGTGTAGGCGATCTGCGAGGTGGCGGCGCCCATCAGGGCCACGAAGCTGGCGGTGTTGATGATCGAGCCCTTGCCCTGGGCGAGCATGTGCGGGATGGCGTACTTGCAGCAGAAGTAGACGCTGGTGCTGTTGACCTTGAGCACGCGCTCCCACGCCTCGAGGCCCGTGTCGAGGATCGAGTCGTCCTCCGGCGGGGAGATGCCGGCGTTGTTGAAGGCGATGTCGAGCCGGCCGTAGCGCTGCGCCACGCCGTCGAACAGCGCCTTGACGGCGGCCTCGTCGGCCACGTCGGCGGCGACGAACTCGCCGCCCACCTCGTCGGCGACGGCCTTGCCCGCGTCCTCGTTCAGGTCGACCGCCACCACCTTCGCACCCTCGGACGCGAAGCGGCGCGCGGTGGCCAGGCCGATGCCGCTGCCGGCTCCGGTGATGACCGCGACGCGGTCCTGCAGACGTGCCTGCACTTAAGCCTCCGTGCTGAAGTAGACGTTCTTGACTTCGCAGAACGCGGCGACCGCGTCCGGGCCGAGCTCGCGGCCGAGGCCGCTCTGCTTGACCCCGCCGAACGGGGTCCAGTACCGCACCGAAGAGTGCGAGTTGACGCTGAGGTTGCCGGCCTCCACGCCGCGGGCGACGCGGATGCCGCGGCCGAGGTCGCGGGTCCAGATCGAGCCGGACAGGCCGTACTCCGTGTCGTTGGCGAGCCGGATCGCCTCGTCCTCGTCCTCGAAGCGCAGCACGGACAGCACCGGGCCGAAGATCTCCTCGCGCCAGTGGCGGTCCTGTGTGGACCGTGCGGTGAGGACGGTCGGCGCCATCCAGTAGCCGGGGCCGTCGGGTGCGCTGCCGCGGAAGGCGACCGCGCCGTCGTCCACATAGGACCTCACGGAATCGAGCTGCCCCGCCGAGATGAGCGGGCCCATCTGCGCGGACTCGAGCGCCGGGTCCTCGCAGCGAAACGCCCGCACCGACTGCTCCAGCAGGCCCATGAACTCGTCGTAGACGCTCGCCTGCACGAGCAGGCGCGACCGGGCGCAGCAGTCCTGGCCGGCGTTGTCGAACACCGAGCCGGGCGCGGACGCGGCGGCCTTGGCGAGGTCGGCGTCGGCGAAGACGATGTTGGCGCTCTTGCCGCCGAGCTCGAGCGTCACCCGCTTTACCCGGTCGGCGCAGCCGGCCATGATGCGCTTGCCGACCTCGGTGGACCCGGTGAAGCAGACCTTGCGGACCAGCGGGTGGGTGACGAAGCGCTGGCCGACGACCGAGCCCTTGCCCGGCAGTACCGTGAAGACACCCTCGGGCAGGCCCGCCTCCAGGGCCAGCTCGCCGAGCCGGATCGCGGTGAGCGGGGTGAGCTCGGCCGGCTTGAGCACGACGGTGTTGCCCGCGGCCAGGGCGGGCGCGAAGCCCCAGCCGGCGATCGGCATCGGGAAGTTCCAGGGGACGATGACGCCGACGACGCCGAGCGGCTCGTAGAAGGTGACGTCCAGGCCCCCGGGGACCGGGATCTGGCGGCCGCTGAGCCGCTCGGGGGCGCCGGCGTAGTAGTCGAGGACGTCGCGGACGTTGCCGGCCTCCCAGCGGGCGTTGCCGATGGTGTGCCCGGCGTTGCGCACCTCGAGCCGCGCCAGCTCCTCGATGTGCGCGTCGACGACGGCGGCGAAGCGGCGCAGCAGCCGCGCCCGGTCGCCCGGCGCGATCGCGCGCCAGGCGGGGAACGCGGCGTGGGCGCGCTCGATCGCCGCGTCGGTCTCCGCCGGGCCGAGCGACGGTACGGTCGCCACGACCTCCTCGGTGACCGGAGAGATTACGTCGTGCATGGTTTACCTTTCAGAGCCGTTCGAAGCCGCGCATGAGCTCCCAGTCCGTGACCGCCGCGTCGAACGCTGCCAGCTCGATGCGCGCCATGTTGGCGTAATGCGCGACGACGTCGTCGCCGAAGGCCTCGCGGGCGGCGTCGCTGGCCTCCCACAGCTCCAGCGCCTCGCGCAGCGTGGCGGGCACGCGCGGGGCGTCCGCGTCCTCGTAGGCGTTGCCGTGGTAGACGTCCTCCAGCTGGAGCCCGTGCCGGATGCCGTGCAGCGCACCGGCGGTCATGGCGGCGATGGCGAGGTACGGGTTGACGTCGGCGCCGGGCACCCGGTTCTCGACGCGCATGGAGGCGCTGTGTCCGACGAGGCGCAGCGCGCACGTGCGGTTGTCCAGGCCCCAGCGCACCGCGGTCGGGGCGAAGGAGCCGGCCTGGAAGCGCTTGTAGGAGTTGATGTTCGGCGCGTAGAAGAGCGTGAAGTCGCGCAGCGTGGCGAGGATGCCGGCCATCGCGCTGCGGAACACCGGTGAGATCCCGTGCTCGCCGTCGCCGGCCACGGCGGGGCGGTCGCCGGCGGCCGAACGCAGCGAGAAGTGGATGTGGCAGGAGTTGCCCTCGCGTGCGTTGGGCTTGGCCATGAACGTGATGGAGACGCCCTCCTGCGCGGCGATCTCCTTCGCGCCGTTCTTGTACAGCACGTGCCCGTCGGCGTTGGACACGGCGGCGTCGTAGCGGAACGCGATCTCCAGCTGCCCGAGATTGCACTCGCCCTTGGCGCTCTCCGGGGTCAGCCCGGCGCCGGCCATCTCGTTGCGGATACGGCGCAGCAGCGGCTCGACGCGCGAGGTCTGCAGCAGCGAGTAGTCGGAGTTGAACAGGGTTACGGGCGTCAGCTCGCGGTACCCCTGCCGGAAAGCGTCCTCATAGGACTGCCGGAACGCGATGAACTCGAGCTCGGTGCCGGTCCAGGCGGTATACCCCGCGCCGCCGAGCGCGGCGACCTGGGCCTGCAGGAGCTGCCGGGGCGACGCGGTCACCGGGGCGCCGCCCTCCAGCAGCCGCAGGTCGGCCAGGACCAGCGCGGTGCCGGGGTGCCACGGGATTCGGCGCAGGGTGGCAAGGTCGGGGATCATCGCGAAGTCGCCGTAGCCGCCGGCCCAGGAGGACATCGCGTAGCCGTCGACGGTGTTCATGTCGACGTCGACGGCGAGCAGGTAGTTGCAGCCGTCGGTGCCGTGCGCGACGACGTCGGCGAGGAAGTGCCGGGCGTGGAACCGCTTGCCCTGCAGCCGGCCCTGCATGTCCGTGACGGCCACGATGACGGTGTCGATCTCGCCCTCGTTCACGGCGATGCGCAGCTGCTCGACAGTCAACATCGACCACCCCTAAGGTCTAGAATAGAACCTTAAACTCAACCCAGCAGACCGCGCAACAGCGCCGCGGTGGCGTCGCAGTGCTCCTCCATCTCGCTGCGGGCGACGACGGGGTCGCCCGCCAGGATCGCCTCGACCACGCGCTCGTGCTGGGCGTCGGAGTGGTCGAGGTTGCGCCGCAGCACCGGGATCGAGGCGAGGAGCCGGTCCAGCCGCAGCTGCACGTCGGCGATGGACGCCGCCACCGAGGTGGAGCCGCCGGCCGCGGCGATCGCCAGGTGTAGCCGGGAGTCGTTGACCCGGCGGGTCAACGGATCGCGGGTGCGCGCGGCGGCCAGGCACGCGACCAGATGCGCGCGGTCGGCCGCGGACAGCGTCCGGGTCGCGGCGAGCGCGGCCGCGCCCGGCTCCAGCACGCGGCGGAAGTCCAGCGCGTCGTGCAGCGCGTCGCCCATCTGCCGGGCGAGCGCCACGGCGTCCGGCGCGTGGGCGCCGTCGACCGCCTCGCCGCTGGCGCGGACCACGAACGTGCCCCCGGATCGGCCGCGGCGCGACTCCAGGAACCCGGCCTCGCGCAGGGCGGCGATCGCATCCCGCAGCGTGACGCGGCTGACCTGGAGCCGCTCGGCGAGCTCGCGCTCGGGCGGGAGCCGCTCCCCCACCGGCACCAGCCCGAGCCGGATCGCCTGAGCCAACCGGGCGACGGTGATCTCGAAGGCGTTGCCGCCCCGCACCGGCCGCCACATCGGCACACCTGACAGGGGCTCCGTCGCCACCGGCATCCGACCTCCCCGAAGCTGTCTGCGGGCCGGCGCGCCCCGGCCCGGAGACCATCATCCCCTACTCCGCCGTGGCCGACGTGTCCTCGGCGATGGCCTCGTCGATGGTCCGGACAGGACCGTGGAACCACTTTTCTGGCCGACAGCGCCCACCACGGCGCGGCGCTACCGATGACGATGAGCGGCGCGATCGGCGCGTAGTTCCGCGGCGCCGACGAGACCGGCCTGCTGGTCGGGCGCGCGGAGGCGGGCCTGGCGCGCGGAGGCGGGCCTGGCGCGCGGAGGCGGGCCTGGCGCGCGGAGGCGGGCCTGGCGCGCGGAGGCGGGCCT